>UREA01000009.1 GCA_900546715.1 uncultured Mycoplasmatota bacterium
TTCCTTAATACAAATTAATATTAAATGATATATTAGTTTAAATAATTTTAAATAAATTATTCATGATGTTCTTGTAATTTACCGTTTTTCATACGGACATATTTAGATATTTGATTACGATAACTAACTACAAATCCTTCAACATTTCTTTTTACTTTTGTAGTATATTTTTCATATAAACTATCTAAATGTTTTTTATCAGGTAATACTTTAAGTTCTGCAACTATTGGAACAATTCCAATAAATTTAGGTATTTCTTGGGACTCAAAAGGATATATAAAATCATCATGATTATAATTAAAATTATACAAATTAAAATCATCATCGACATTAGCCTTAGCAAACATATACCACCTTTTATCAAAGTCATCAATATTATATTTAATTTGCCCCATGCCTAGCCATTCACCACAAATAGCACTACCTTCATGTAATTCTTGAATTAAAGTCTCTTTATAGTTACTTAACCATTCATTTAAGCCTTTATAAAGAATGTCTTTAGCATTATCTAATTCATCAACTGCTATTATATTTTTTCTTTGAGCAATATAAACTGTACCATTTTTCTTAAAAATTACTAAATTACTACCATCTAATTTTTCTGTAACGCATACTGTTTCACCATTACATTTTACCCTTGCAGTTTTTGGGTAAATTTCTTTTTTTAACATTTAAATTTCCTCCTTCTTTAATATTTTATTTTGTAAATATCATAGCGTGATGTGTTGTTACTATTGATTACTTTGTTTTTCCACATTTCGCCCTAAACATAAATAACTAATTAATAGACTAAAATATCGAATATACTTAATATCTAATTAAATTGTAACATAAGAGTTTGTTAATTATAAAGAAACAAAACTATTTAGTATTAATATGAAAATTTATATCTTCTTCAGTTGGTAACTTTTCTAAAATATCTTTAGATATATATTTTTTTAATTTATAAGAAGATACACCAATAGGGTTATTAACACTTTCTAATGCCCATTCTACCGACAATCTATCCTTCTCTTTACATAGTAACAAACCAATAGTGGTATTATCACAATCTTTTTTTAATACTTTATTTACAGCTGTTATAGAACAATAGTCAAAATTTATTTTGACTATTGTATCACTACAAGGCATTTCTGATTCACAGAGCACTTTAGACTCTCCACAGACCAACTTCGGATGGTCGCCACCCTACTACTTATTTAATTTATTTTATTTTTTCTATTAAAGTATAATTATGAGTCCATAGTAAATTTGCCAGTGATACTGGCAAATTTACTATATCTTTATATTCCTTATAAAAAACTTTCATTCTGGCTAAATTTCTTGGTGATAATCCTTTCATTTTAGGAAATTCTAATTTTAATTCTAAAGACAATTCATTTATAAAATTATTACCATATTTACTAATTCCATCTATAATTTTTCTTAATCTAAAATACAAATATAGTAGTTCCAATCATACATTTATAATACTAAAATATTTAGAAATCTAAAACATAAATATAATAAATTAGGTTTATATTAATTTAACATTTAAAATTTCTCCTTCTATTTTGTAAATATCATAGCGTGATGTTTTGTTACTATGATTTAACTTTGTTTCCAAAGTTCTTCTCCTTTCTTTATATATTTCGCCCTAAACATAAATATAAAATAATAAACTAAAATCAAGGGAGGGCCTTAATATCTAATAAAATTATAACATCTAATTTATCCTAAGTAAAGAAAAAATTTGCTTTTAGCAAATTTATCTTTTTTTATCATTTAATGATTTAATTCTTAATAATACATCTTCAGATGAATATCCATCATATTCCAAAGCTCTTTCTATTTCTGGAATAGCAAATAAATCCCAGTATTTTAGTTTCACATGATAAGTCGCCGGTCCAAGTGGAGTATTAATACCCGCAATAAAAGAGTCATCAAACATAGGATCAGCTTCATTATCATAATGTTTTTTAGATTTCCAAGATATATCTGGATATGCATTACATAGAGCGCTAAATAAAATTATTCTGTGTTCATATAATTCTTGAAAAGTATGATAACCATCACTTATATCTTTAGTAGAAATCCCCTCATTTTTTAATTCTTCGATTTCTTTATTTATATGATTTATTTTATCAGGCATTTTTAGACTCCTTATATTGTTCCAAATTTATTAAATGGCCATAATCTAAAAATAACTTTACCAATTATTTCATCTTCTTTTACTGGACCAAAATATCTTGAATCCTTACTTATTGGACGATTATCCCCTAAAATGAAGTATTCATCATCCCCTAAAGTAATTTCTTCATAATCACTAGTTTCCCCATAAGCATAGTCTTCTTCTAGCTCCTCATCATTTACATAAACAGTGTTATCTTTTATACTCACAGTATCTTTAGGCATACCAATAATTCTTTTAATAATTATTTCGCCTTCTTTTTCTTCATCTAATACTACAATATCCCCATAATCAATATTAGCTAACTTATATAAAAGAAGTATTTGACCATCTTCTAGGGTTTGATCCATACTTGCACCATCTACTCTAACTGGAGTAATAATAAATGTTCTTATTAAAATAACTGCAATAATTATTAATACATATGGAAGTATTTCTTTAATAATTTTCATATTTCACCCAATCAACCAAAATAAGGAAAGAATTAATTTCTTTCCTTAACTTTGTATTCTTTACGCATTCCCTTAATAAAGTTAAGTTTAGCTCTTCTAACTTTACCTTTTTTAACTACTGTAATCTTATCAATTGTTGGTGCATTAACTGGGAATATTCTGGATACTCCAACAGTACCGCTTTTTTTACGAACAGTAAATGTTTCAGAAACTCCTCCACCTCTTTTGGCAATTACTAAGCCTTCAAAAGATTGAATTCTTTCCTTTTTACCTTCTTTTACCCAAACATCAACTTTTACAGTATCCCCAACTCTAAATTCAGGAATATCTTTACGAATATGTTTTTCGTTAATCTTATCTACTAGATTAGCCATATACTACCTCCTCACTATTACCTATAATCTTATATTATATACAGCGGATTATATACTTTTTTGGGTCTAATTCATTATAGCACAAACTTTCTCAATATGCAATTATTTTAGTACTTTTTCAATAATATACCTTGGTCTAGCCTTAGTTTCATTATAAATTTTACCAACATATTCTCCAATTACTCCGATAGAAATCATTTGAAGACCTCCAATAAACCAAATAGAAATTGTCAAAAATGTCCAACCAGCAACAGTATGTCCTAATATTTTTACCACTAAAGCATATAACATTATAAATATACTAACAATTAAAATAATTATACCAATAGCTAAAATTAATCTCAATGGTTTAACACTAAAAGAAGTAATTCCATCAGCTGCAAAAGCAAGCATTTTCTTTAGAGGATATTTACTTACCCCCGCTTCTCTTTTACCTCGCTCATAATACACAATACTACTTTTAAAACCTAAAAGTGGCACAATTCCTCGTAAAAACAAATTAACTTCCTTAAAGTTTTCTAATTCATCTAATGTTCTTTTACTCATCAGTCTACAATCAGCATGATTATAAACAATATTTACCCCTAAAAATTGCATCAACTTATAAAACATTTGCGCAGTATTTCTTTTAAAAAATGTATCTTTCTTTCTTGATGACCTAACACCATAAACTATCTGGCTACCACTCTTATACTCATCAATCATTTTATCAATAACATTAATATCATCTTGCAAATCAGCATCCATTGATATTACAGCATCAGCATACTTTTTAGCTTCCATTAATCCTGCCAGTAAAGCAAATTGATGTCCTCGATTGCCACTCAACTTAACACCAGTAAATAATTTATCTTTTTCATGTAGTGACTCAATAATACTCCAAGTTTTATCCTTACTTCCATCATCAACAAACATTACTTTACTTTCTTTACTTATTTTCTTATCCTTAATTAAACTATTCATCTTTTCTTTTAAAGCCTTAGATGTAATATCTAATACTTCCTCTTCATTAAACGCTGGTATAACTAAATATAAAATCATTTTCCTACTCCTTTACTTTAAATAAATAACCATAATAATCTTTATTTTCAAACTGTTGTTTTCTTACCTTTAATAAATCATAATTAACAAATAATTCTTCTTCCCTTAATTTTAAATTTTCTTCATCTAACCAAGTATAATAAACTATAAACATCGTTTCTTTATTTTTTATATAATCTTTAAAAGCATCTAAATTATCTGGAAAAGCCTCATAACTAATATTTTGTCTTTCAAAGAAATAAGTACTTGGATACAATCCCGACAAAGTATAAACCCCACAATCAAGTTTCCCCATATTAACCATTGTAGCACTTTTCTCTTCATTTATAATACTAGCAAATTCATATTGAAACAAATCTTCTTTATTAATACTTAAATATTCTTTATAATTAGCACTATAATAACTATTAAATATCATTAAACATCCAACTAATATACTAATTGGTATATAAATTTTATTATTTAAATTATTTATATATTTATCAAATAAATTAAAAACACTAAGTAATCCCAAACTAATAAAAAATAAAATAAATAATAAGTAATAACGATAAAATTTTAAACCAAAATAAACACCTAAAACAGTTATAAATAAACTTATTATTAACAACACTTTACATCTTTTACTTAAATTAAGCTTCCAAACAAACAAAATAAATAATACAAGCAAAATCATACAAATAACATTTCGACATAATGCTCCAATAAAACCTGTAAATATTTGGGATAACCTAGAAAATATTCCTACTACATCTTCTCCATAAGCAGCCATATTTACATAAAAATAGTTATAGAAAAAATCTCCAATAGCATGATTAATACCAAAATAAATTAAAAATATTGCAAATGGAATAAACATACCTAAAAGTAACGTTAAAGGATAAATTATTGCTTTTTTATAATCCTTTTTCATTATATAATCAATAAATATCGCCAAAGTAAAAGCAAACCAAAATCCAAGTAAAGTATATTTGATAAGTAATATAAATCCCGCAATTACACCATTTAACAACATCTCTTTTTTAGTTAATTCTTTTATTTTGAAGTGTTTAATAAAATAATATAATGTTATAAAGAAAAATGGAGCACAAAACTCTTCGGCTGAACCACCATGAGTAAAAGCTCTAGTAGTTGCTATAATACTCATAAATATTGGAAGTATTAATAAAGAGACTCTAGTACTTAAAAACATTTTTAAAATTTTATATAAATATATTAAAGATATCGTCCAAAATAATACTTCTAAAATAAAGACTCCTAAAAAAGATTTAAAAGAAATAATAGAAGCAATGCCATAAATAAAATATAACAATGGCCCCTTTTGTTCAAATAAATCTTTATAAGGAACAATACCATAAAACATTGATTTTCCCACAGTAAAAAATGCATTGGCATCCACCCAATCGTTAAATGGATACAAAAAAGAATTTTTACTAGCTAACATAAGCGTTAAAAATGCTATTAAAAATGCATAAAGAGCAATTAATATATTTTTTTTATTCAATACTTTTTTCATATAAACCGCCATATAACATTATTATAACAAATTAAATTAATAATACAACAAAAAGGAAAACAAATTAACTATTTTCCCTTTTTAATATATCTTTAGCTGCTATAATACCCGTTGCAGCAGCAGTCACAATATTTCCAGCTTTACCTGCTCCATCACCAACAAAATAAATTGCATCACTCTTAACTTTCATAAAATTATCGGTTTCAATTTCATTGGAAAAAAACTTTATTTCAGGTCCATACAATAACGTTTCATCGTTATTAACACCTGGTATTATTTTATCAAGCACTTCTAAACCTTCTAAAATATTCGTAATAATACGGTGTGGCATAACTAAAGCAAGATCCCCTGCTACAACATCTTTTAGAGTTGGTTCAATAAAACCTTTTTTTATTCTTGCTTCAGTACTTCTTCTTCCTCTTCTTAAGTCTTTCAATGTTTGAACTATTGGTTTACCACCACCTAGGGTATTAGCAATTTTGGCAATAGATTCTCCATATTCCCTTGTATTAGTAACTGGTTCTGTTAAATTAACTTTGGAAATAAAAGCAAAATTAGAATTGTTACTCTTCTTAGATTTTAGGGCATGACCATTAACACAAATATAACCATAATAGTTTTCCTTAGTTACATAGCCTCCAGGATTAGTACAAAATGTTCTAATTTCATCATCATAAGTCTTAGTTTTAATAAATATACTTGGATCATATATTGTATTTGTAATTGTTTCAAGTATTTCTTTTCTTACCTCTACTCTAACTCCTACCTCAATACTTTGCGAAACATATACAAGTTTATGTTTATCAGCAAGTTCTTGAACCCATTTAGCCCCAGTCCTGCCTGGAGCAACGATAATATTTTTGGTCTTTATGTCATGTTCTTTATTTTTAAGTTTAGTATGAACAATATAGTGATCACTTTCTTTTTCATAATCTAAGGTCTCACAACATTCTAAAATTTCTACCCCATTAACCCTTAAATATTCAGTAAAATCGGTAATATATTTAGGTAAGTTATCACTACCTAAATGTTTTTGTTTAATAACAAGTAAGTTAGCACCACACTTGGCAACATTTTCTTTAATCTTTAGTGCTTCATCCATATTACTTGGAAAAGTTTCGCTATCCATACCAAATTTATTAAATATAGTTTCAGTATAATCAATTAATTCTTCCGCTTCACTAATACTCATATATTTATATAAATTACTTTTACCAAGTTTAGGAATAAAATTAAGTTTACCATCACTAAAAGTTCCAGCACCACCGAAACCCGCCATAATGTTACATGGATTACAATTAACACATGGAATTTTTTGTTCATTCATTGGACAATGTCTGTTGCTTGCCAAAAAACCTTTATCAAGTAAAGTTACTTTCAAATCCGCACTTTTACTTATTAGCTCAAAAGCCGCAAATAAACCAGCTGGACCAGCTCCTATTATTACTACATCTTGCATACTTCATACTCCTTTAATTCAATCACATATCCATTATACAAAACTATCTATTAAATAATCAATATACTTTACAGTAATTTGACAACAAATTTCAGCTTTACTCTTGACAAAATCCATAAATTTATAGACAAACTAAAATTCCTTTGTTATACTTTAGCTAGGTGGTAACTATGAAAAAAACTTTAACTTTAATATTTTTATTTATATTTTTTATTACAGGATGCTCTGATACATCTAATGTTAAAAAAGAAGATGAACAGGAAAAAGATTCAACTAGTGATATTCTTTTTAAACGCGAACAAAAAAGAAATGATGAGGTTATTAGTAAATTACAAACACTACTTAATAGAACTTATAACACTAATTATGCATTTGAGTATAATATTAATTATATAGATGAAAATTATAACTATAATGGTGAAAAATATTATAATGTTATAAAAGGAATATACAATAATACTTATGGATACCAAATAGAAAATCACAAATTTTATAATTCTAGTACTTTAGAAGAAACGGAAAGTATATACTATAATTTAAATTATGATTTAATTAATTTAAATGAATATATATCTAGAATTCATAATGATTATACTTGCACTATGAATAATAATATTAGTATATGTGAAGCAATTTTCAAAGACATTTCCATAACATTTTATTTTAATGATGATTATATAACAGAAATCTTATATATTGATGATAATGCTATTTATAATTTAAAATATTCTAATTTTAATAATATTAATTCTATTCCTTTAATAGAAAATGAAGAACTTAATATAACTTATGATACAACATCTAATATTGAAAAAATCGAAGTAACAGAAGATGTCGACTTTCCATATACGGTATATAATTATTATGTTGCTAATGCTACAGTTAATATTAATGATGAAGAAAGTGAAATTATTGGTAACACTGAAATATTTAATAATCCTATGTATTATAGAGATTATACCAATAATATAATTGATAAAGATACTTATAAAAAAGTTGAAGAATTTGTCTTTGATAATAAATTTATTATAATAGTAATAAATAATAATATATATTATTTATCTACTACAGATTATGAAAATGAAATTTTATCTCAATACATTGAAAACTAGAGCTATTGCTCTAGTTTTCTTCCATTAATTTTAACTTTTCTTCTTCTTCCTTTAAAGTCATTCGTTCTTTTTCAACTAACTCTTTTGGTGCTTTATTAACATAAGCCTCATTAGCAAGTAATTTTTTTCTTCTTTCAATACTTTGTTTTAAAGATTCTAATTGTTTTGCTTTTAGAATTCTATCTTCTTCTGATAAAACTATTTCATAATATAGATTAATATCATAATCTAAATATTTAACATTAAGCTTTTTCTTAGAAGATTCCTTAACTTGTTTTTCTGAAGTAATTTTTAATACTTTAAATATTAAATCATAATTATTTTCTTTATTAATACTTATTTCAAAATTACTTCCAATTTTATTTTCTAATTTTATTGTTCTAAAGTTTTTAATAAATTCTAACATATTATCTACTTCTTCTGCATCATCTAAATACATTTCTTGTTTTTTATATTTTGGATAATGACTTATAATGATACTTTCTTCTTTTATTGGTAACATGTTATATACCTCATCAGTTACATAAGGCATAAATGGATGTAACATTTTTAAGATATCTGTTAAAACTTTTAGTAAAACTGATTTTGTAGTTAAATTATCTAAGTTAAATTTAGCAAATTCAATATAATTATCACAAAAATCATTCCAAACAAAATTATATATTTCCGCTCCAACAATGTTAAATTCGTATTTTTCCATATGTTTGGTTACAGTTTTAATTGTTTTATTAAGTTTAGTTAAAATCCATTTATCTTCTAATTTTAAATTATCTAATGTATAACTTTCTTCATTTAAACTATCGATATTCATTAAAACAAAACGAGCTGCATTCCAAAGTTTATTGATAAAATTCCAAGAAGCTGCAACTTTTTCTTCATCATATCTTAGATCCATTCCCGCAGCAGATGAAGTTGCTAAGAAATATCTTAAGGCATCTGCGCCATATTTTTCAATGACATCCATAGGATCAACACCATTACCTAAAGATTTACTCATTTTTCTTCCTTCTTTATCACGAATAAGTCCATGAATTAAGCAATCTTTAAATGGTCTTTGTCCCGTAAAATGTAAGCCTTGGAAAGTCATTCTATTTACCCAAAATGGAATAATATCATAACCAGTTACTAAAACATTATTAGGATAAAACTTTTCATAATCTTTAGTATATTCCGGCCAACCTAAAGTAGAAAATGGCCATAAAGCACTACTAAACCAGGTATCTAATACATCTGGATCTTGTACCCAATCATCATCTGGGGCCGTATCTCCAACAAAAACTTCATCCCCCTTATACCAAGCAGGAATTCTATGTCCCCACCAAAGTTGTCTTGATATACACCAGTCATAAGTTATTTCCATCCAATGATTCATTATTTTTTCAAATCTAGCTGGAACAAAATTTACTTTAGTATCCTTATTTTTTTGATTTTCTAGCACGGCATCTGCTAAAGGACGCATTTTAACAAACCATTGTTTAGATAAAAATGGCTCAATCATTACTCCACTTCTCTCACTATGACCTACATTGTGAGTAATTTCTTTAACACTTATTAATAATCCTTCTTCTTCTAAGTCTTTTACAACAGCTTCTCTGCAAGCAAATCTATCAAGTCCTTCGTATTTTCCGGCGTTAGAATTCATTGTACCATCTGGATTCATAACAACTACTCTCTCTAAATTATGTCTGTTTCCAACTTCAAAGTCATTAGGATCATGTGCTGGAGTAATTTTTACAATACCTGTTCCAAATTCTGGATCGGCATGTTCATCACCAATAATAGGTATCATTTTATTTACTAGTGGTAATATTACCATTTTACCAATTAATTTGTTATATCTGTTATCGCTCGGATTTACAGCAACTGCGGTATCTCCAAATAAAGTTTCGGGACGAGTTGTTGCAACTTCCAAATAATCTTTAGTACCAGCGATAAAGTATTTTATATGATAAAATGCTCCTTTTATTTCTTTATAAACAACCTCTTCATTAGATAAAGCAGTCATAGCCTTTGGATCCCAATTAATAATTCGCTCACCACGATAAATTAATCCTTCAGCATAAAGTGTTTTAAATACATGATTTACTGCTTTATTTAAACCTTCATCAAGAGTAAATCTTTCTTTAGAATAACACAAAGAAAGCCCAAGTTTTGCCCATTGTTTATGAATATTATCGGCATATTCATCTTTCCAATCCCAAGCATATTTTAACCATTCTTCTCTTGATAGGCTTCTCGGATTTATCCCCATACTTTTTAGTTTTGCATCAACCTTTGCTTGCGTTGCAATACCTGCATGATCCATTCCCGGTAACCACATCGCATTATATCCTTGCATTCTTTTAAATCTTATAATTATATCTTGAAGAGTTGTATCCCAAGCATGACCTAAATGAAGTTTCCCAGTAACATTTGGAGGTGGTATAACTATCGCATAAGGTGGTAATCCTTCTCTTTCTTCAAAATACTTAAGCCATCTCTCATACTTTCCTTCTTCAACAGACTTATGATTATATTTCTTATCTAACATATTATCCCTCTTTCCTATATTCTAAATAAGCATTAACTAAAGTTTTTAACTCAACATCAGTAAATTTTTTATATAGATTATCAGCTTTATATTTAATTAAATCACCAATTTCTTCTAAATTTTTAAGAAGTAACTTAAAATTATAATGTTTTTCATAATTTGTTAGTTTGACATTATTAATATCTACTTCTTGTGGTGTTTTTATAAAAAACAAATCAACTTTATTTTCTCTATTAACAACACATTTTTCTCCTGGAAAACCTTTATGCCAAAAGATAAACTGGCCAATATACTCAATATCTTTTTGACAAACTTTAATACCCAATTCTTCTTTTAACTCACGAACAAGTGAATCTATTAACTCCTCAGCATTCTCGACTCGGCCCCCCGGCAAATTAAAAGATGAATTCATATCTGTAATATATAATTTTTCTTCATTATTAAATACTATCCCTCTTACTTTATGAGCAAAAGAATTTAATTCCTCTTTTTTTAAAAAATCATTATTCACTAACATAATATCACCATAATAAAAAGGATAGTACAAGGAGTCTTACGACGGTACCATCCTTTATTTAACTTAATTGTTTTAACGCACTACTGCGGTATTTCTCCATTTGCAACCTTCAAATAACCTTAATTTTAGTTTTCACCAACCACTAAATCTCTACGATTAAGAATTATTTTACTCCTCAAATGTCTTCGAAATATAAATATATTTTACCAAAATATTTATTCGAGTGCAATACTCTCTTGTAAATTTCCATCAAGTATTACATTAAGATTATTATCTGTTATTGTAAAATAAATATCTTCAAACGCCGGCAAAGGATAAGTCTCAAAAGTATTTAAATTATTATTTTCATAAACTAACAAATTATTTGTATCAGTTACTTTTGTATCAGTTACTATTAATATATAATCCCCAATCATTGCTACATGCTTTTTAACAACATTATCTAGCACTTCCATATTGTTACTAGCATTATAAATGCGATAAGCATCTGAATATACGACATAATAATTATCATTAAAATCAACAATTTCCTGATTAGATAACACAATACTCTCATTATTATTAACATCAATAATTTGCCAATTGTTTCCACTTTTAACAATAACTTTACTACTATCAAGCACATCATCTATAATATGAGATGGTATCCCTATATAATCATAAGTTCCACTTATTGCTGTAACCAATCCAGTTTCATTCAAAGTTAAAGCTTGCCATGATGATCCATTTTGAGCTAGTATCAAATTGTTAGAATTTTTTACTCCATAAGTTTTAATAGCATCATATAAGACATTTAACTTCATATTAAGAACAATATTATAAACAATAATCTTATCCCCTTCTTTAAACATTGCTAAAGATGGACTTAATATTTCATCAAAATCTAAAGTTCCGTATTTATAATAATTAGTATGATAATTCTCATCATCAACTATAGGTTCTACAGTAGCACAATTACTACACTCATAAGTTCCCACTAGATTATCATCTACATAAAAATACACGCGATTATTAAATATAAATTCATGATGTACATTTTCAGCAATTTCTTGTTCTTCTTTTGTAATATGCTGATATGTCCCCATTACTGCTAAAGGAACAAATATCACAAGTAAAACAATAATTACTACTAAAGTTTTCTTATCATACATATTATCACTATCCTATATATATTTCTGTTACTTCTTTTTCTCCATTAAATGTGTATGTAAGTGATAAAACATTACCACTTCTAAGGCCATAACTTATTTCATTTGGTATATCCTTACCATCAATATATAAATTTAAATTTTCAGCTAAATCTGTATCACCATGGGCAAAAGTATATACCCCAATTTTATTTTCTTCATTCACTGTAATATAATAAGTATCTTCTAATATTATGTATTTACTACTCTTAATTACTGGACCATCTAAACTATATATAGTATATTCATCCGAAGCATTAACTAAAATATAATTTCCTTTGTAGTCTACTATTTCATTTTTAGTTTCAATTTTTTCAGTAATTTCATCACCATCAGTATTATACAAATGATATGTACCATTACTTCTCTTAAACAAGAAATTATCCCCTAGCATCTTCACTTCAACATTTGTATCACCATTTTCTGCTTTAAAACCTACAACTCCAGTAACATTACTAGATTCTATATTTATTAAACCATATGAATCACTAGTATTCTTAGCTAAAACTAAAGTACCTGCAGTTTCAACAAAATTAATGGCTAAATCATCACTATAAACTCTTGCATCAACCTCTTTATAAGTTGCTAATTTTTTATTGTTTTTTAAATCATAAAGAATTATATTATCATTTGCATTTGGTCTTGAAGTATCAGCTATAAATACATATCTTTCATTTTAAATTGGTAAATAACCAACATTAACATCTTCACCTGTATTTAAAACTTTTGTCTCTTTAGCTACAAAACAATTTTGAAGTTCAGTTGTACTACTATTAACATCATTAGCATAACTACAAGCATAAGATCCTATACTTTGTGTTTTTTCTTCATCACTATAAAAATACAATTTTCCTTGGAAATAACTAACATATGGTGTATTTTTATTAAAAGCACTTTCAGCTAAATTTATATCTACATACTCTTCATCATGTTCTATTCTTAAACTACCACTATTTATATAAGCATTAAATGCTTCTTCTTTACCAGTTTGTCTTAATTCATCATTAAATATTAACTTAGTATTGTAAGAATTACTATCTATTCTAATTCCTTCCATATTAAGTGGATAAACATCACTATCAAAAGCAAATAATCTTCTATTATCCGCCGCAATTATATAAGAATCAATAAATCTTATATAATCATAAGCTTCTTCACTCATCCGGACACCTTTATAATTATAAATATAATAATCGCCATCAATTTCTACACTTATATTCTTGCTATCAAAATTTTTAATTTCCCCAGGTATATTACTAGATAATTCATCACCATCTAAACTTAACAAAATATAATTATTGTTATTAGCCCCAACCAATGCTTCACTACCAACAATATAACCTAAATAATCATAATCAAAATCTATTACAGCATCAGCATTTTTAGTTAAATCAATTACCCCATATTCATCATCTGAATTTTTAACAATTGCAAGACTACCATCAATTTCTTTAACTAAAGCATATTCCTCTACTTTTTCATTATTTTCTAAATCATATAATATTACATTGCCATCTTCTTTTTCGACATTATCATAAATAAATACATACTTATCATCAAATACATCGCTTCTAAAATCAATTGGAACACCATTTTCATACACTTGTTCAGAAACATCAAAATCATCTTCATTACTATAATAAGCAACATAACATAATTCTTCATTTTTATTGCTACATTCATAAGTTCCTAATTCATTTTTTTCTTCATCAACAATTACTAAAAATCCATCTTCATAACGATAATTATCTTTTTCAACAATTACAACAGGTTCTTCTGGTTTCTTATTTTCTGCCTCATCTTTTTTAAATACTAAGAAATATAGTAATAATAAAACCACTATTAACAATACAACCACAATACTAACTATAATAATAATTTTAGTTTTTTTAGGTAACATACTCCATTTACTAGGTTTCTTTACCTTTTTTTTCTTATTATTTTTATCATCTTCAATTTCTTTCAAATCATATTGTGTCTTTGTAATTTCTTCATTTTCATCAATTTCTACAATTTCATTAGGGTTATTAGTTTCATCCTCATTTTTAATTGTTTCTAAAATATCTTTATCCAACATATTTACCTCCATCTACTATAACAAAATTATAACATAAAAAAAATTATTATTCAATCAAACATGAATGTAAATCAAATAATAATTAGTAATTTTTTTATATTATTCAACTCTATCAAAATAAATATAGCACTTATCAGAAATACTAGCATCTACTGTTACAGAATTTGTATTAGCATCATACGTTAAAATTGAACCATTTTCACAACGAGATAATTCTGCATTAAATATATAACCATCCCCCGGCCAGGAAGTTGTTGGAGATTCTTCATAAATACCACTTCCAGGTGCAGTTTCTAATTTTAATGCTAATGTATTGGAATCTTCAATTATTAATTCTTCTATATCTTTTTCATAAATTTTATTTTCATCTATACAAATAGCCAAAACTAACCCTAGCACTAAAAAAAACAAAACAATAAGATTTCGCACTTTTTTCATAACATTACCTCAATTCTCCTTCATTGTATCATAATTTTTTAAAAAAACTAAAGCATAGACAAAATTGGTCTATGAAATTGACATTTTTTTGGCTTTCAAAAAATTAATATTATAAAAAAACCATCGAAAAACTCCGACAGTTCTATCTTCCTTTACTTTTATTTTCTTCAATTTCTTCAGTTAATTCCATAACATGAACTTTTTTTAATTCCAATTCTAAAACATACAATTTTTTTAAATATTTATCTATAAATTCTTTTCTAATATATTCATTATATTTATAAAGTAATATATTTCTAATTCTATCGAGTTCCGTATAAGCGGCTAGAACATCACCACTAGTAGTATCATCACTAGTTATTAAATCATAAATAATTTTAATAAGCAAATTATATTTTTTTTCTATTTTATCTTCTAAAATACTAGATACCATATCTTTATCTAATACAGTTATTTTTTTAACCCTTTTATATCCCTTTTTAGGAGTAAAAGAATAGCTTTTTTTCTCTTCATAAAGTAATACTTTTTTCTCTTCATCATCATTTTTCAAAATAAAACTATTCATCTTTATCCCCCATTAAATCTGGCCTTAAATCCTTTGTTTTTTTTATTTGTTCTAATGCTCTATATTCTCTAATTTTTTGGTGATTTCCACTAAGCAATACATCTGGTACCTTTAACCCCCGATACTCTGCAGGTTTAGTATACTGTGAATAATCAAGCAAATTATTATTAAAAGATTCACTAACTAAAGACTCTTCATTTATAACACCAGGAATAAGTCTTACTACACTATCCACAATCGCCATTGCTGCAATTTCTCCCCCAGTTAAAATGTAGTCTCCAATACTAATGATTTCATCCACAAGTGTTTTGATTCTCTCATCAAAACCTTCATAGTGTCCACAAATAATAATTAAATGTTTATATTCTTTTAATCTACTTGCAACACTTTGTTTATAAGTAACTCCTTCTGGTGATAATAATATTACGTGAGAATCCTTAGTTTTAATTTTATCTAAAGCTAAAAATATCGGCTCACAGCGTATAAGCATTCCTGCTCCTCCCCCATAAGGCGTATCATCAACTTGTTTATTGGGTAGTGGTGAATAATCTCTAAAATTAATTATATTTATTTCCACTAATTTTTTATCTATCGCTCTTTTAATGATTGATTCATTAAGTATACCATTAAAAAAATCCGGAAATAAAGAAAGTATATCAATTTTTATAATTACCACCTCGCATTTATATTATACTATTTAATTTTCATTTTACAAACATAAACTTTTACCATTATTTGTATAAATTGTTTTTGTATCCCGGTTAAAGTGATCAATATATTCATCTATCAAAGGAATTAAATAAGTTTTATTGCCATATTCTACTTTTATATAATTCATATTACTACTAGTATAAATTTCTAAAACTTTCCCTATATTTTCATTACCATCCACTACAGTTGCTCCGATTAATTCCTCTAATATATATTCATTTTCTGTAAGTCCTAAATCACTTTTCTTAAAATAAACATTAAACCCAATATATTTAGTTACTAGATTTATATCATTAATATCATTTACTCTAATTAAATAATTATTTTTATGTATTCTAACACTAGTTATTTTCAAAACTTCATTATTAATTAAAATATAATTACCTATTTTAAATACCCGCGATCTTTTATCAAAATCACTTTTTACTTTAAGTTCTCCCTTAATTCCAAAAAAGTTTATTACCTTACCTACTATTATTAATTCTTCCATTATATACCTCATACATTAAAATACTACCAGCAACTCCAACATTTAAAGATTCACAAGCATCATTCATTTTAATATTTATAACCTCATCACAGAGATCTTTTATATCACTATGTACTCCATTTCCTTCATTTCCTAAAACTAAAGCAATATTATTACATCTTTCATTTTTAATATCATTACCACTTACAACATCACTAACAAGTATTTTGTATCCCGCAGATTTTAATTTAGGAATATATTCTATTATATTAGTTCTAATTACATTTATATTAAAAATCATTCCTTCAGTTGCTCTAATCACTTTAGAGTTATATAAATCAACACTACCTTCACTCATTATAATATTAGGAAAATCAAAAGCAATACTAGAACGAATCAGAGTACCTAAATTTCCAGGATCTTGTATATCATCTAAAATTAAGACATTACCACTTATTTCCCGCTCAGGAATATATCTTACAATCGCTGCATTATCACTAATTGATTTTTGATCACTTATTTTTTTCATTATTTCTTTAGTAACTAAAAAGTCTGCAGTATCATCAGTTGTACTGATTGTAGAAATTACCAAACCTTTTTCTTTGGCTTCTTTAATTAAGTGATCCCCTTCAACTAAAAAACATTTAGCTTTATCTCTATTTTTCTTTAATTTTAAACTGGCCCAATATTTAACTTTTTCATTATTAACACTAGTAATAGTCATTAATACCTCAACTTCTTTCTTGCTTCCTTATAATTAGGATAAGCCTTTTCTACTAAAGCCCAGAAATTTTTACTATGATTACCTTCAAAAAAGTGACATAACTCATGTACTATAACATAATCAAGTAGTGGAATTTCTTTTTTCAATAATTCGGTATTTAGAGTAACTGTATTTTTAGAAATATTACAAACTCCCCATCTAGTTTTCATTTTTCTAAACTTCAAAGTAAACTCCGGCAAATGCGAAAAACACTTTTTTGCAATCTCTACTTCTTCAGTGAATATTCGTCTAACCTCACTATTATAAAATTTTTCAAGTTCTTCCGCATTTTTAGCATATACATAAGTTTCATCAAAAGTTACTTCATCTTGATCTTTATATTCTATATAATATTTTTTACCCAAATACATAAATTTATCATTATCTTTCGATTTATCTAGAGTCTCTTCATACATCTTTAAAATACTACTTTCATTTTCTTTAATTAAGTTTAAAATACTTTTGGCACTTAAATACATCGGAGCACTAACATATAGTTTTAAATCTTCTTTAACTCGAAAATATAAATTCTTATTTTTTTTACGAATAACTACTACTTCAATCTCTAATCCATCACTTGTCTTGTATATCATTTTTAAGTATATCCCTTATTTCTTCTAGAGTTTTAAGTTCGGCACTCTTAGTATCCTTTTTTACTTCTTCTTCCTTTTTCTTTTTAGTAGTTATTCTATTCACAAATTTCACAACAATAAACAAACAAAAAGCGACAATCAAAAAATCAATTACACTTTGAATAAAAGCTCCATACATGATTTTGGTATTCCGAAAAGTTATTGATAAATTAGAAAAATCAATACCCCCTAAAATAAGTCCAATAATTGGAGTAAAAATATTATTAACTAAACTAGTTACAATTGATGAAAAAGCTCCACCAACAATAACACCAACTGCTAAATCAAGGACATTTCCCCTAGCAATAAACTTTTTAAATTCTTTTAACACATCAATCACATCCATTAACATTTTATCATAAAAGCTAAAGAAAAAATAGTTTTAAAAACTATTTTCTTTAAAATACAAGCCAACAATCACTATTAGCTCATTTGTAATAATTTATCATATTCCGAATTATTTATTCCGGTAATAGACATTATTTCTTTTTTAAAGTAATTTTTAGCTTGCATTCTCTTAATTATTGCTAACTTCGTTTCATCAATACCTTCAATTTTAGCATTAGCTACTTCTGATGCATGATGATCTATTAAATTATGATTCGCCGGATTACTTAAAAACTCTTTTACATACGCTACCGTTTGCTCTAACATTTCATCCTCCTTATTTTCTATGTACTTTTCCATATCTTTAAGCCACCTCATTTTTAAAATAATCGCAAGATTTCTAAGTTTTTTTACATTTGTTATATGTAAATTTTGCTAGTTTGTCAATATCAATCACAAACAAAATCATTTATCATTTGTTTGTGAAATGAAAAAGCAAATTCCAGTTTTAATGTATGCAACTAGAATTTAGTTATTCACTTAACATTTAAAAAATAAAATCTTTAGATAAGGGTTTGCAAATTTTCATAATTTTGCTATACTTAAAGTGGTGATAAATTATGGAAAAAGATTGTTTATTTTGTAAAATTGCAAATAAAGAAGCTGAAAGTTTTATACTTTTCGAAGATGATGACTTAATGGTTATTTTAGATGCCTATCCTGATGCTGATGGACATACTTTAATAATACCTAAGAAACATTACAAAGATATTTATGAAGTACCTGATGAGTTATTAGTAAAAATGTTTAGTAAAGCTAAAGAAATGACTCATAAATTAATGGATAAACTAGGAAAAGATGCTTTAACTTATGTTATTAATTATGGTGATGCTCAAGTAATTAAACATTGTCACTTACATTTAATACCTAATTATATTAAAAAAGAACATAATTTAAGTAAAGAAGAAGTATATAAATTACTTAATGAGGATAACAATGAATAGAAGAAGAAAAAGAAAACTAAAGAAAAAAATCATAATTAGTATTATTCTTTTATTATTTATTGGTATTGGTACAGGTCTTTACTTAAATAGAGATTCTATTAGTAATTTATTTAACAACAAAGAAGTAGCTAATCCAAATGATAATAATAATGATAGAAAAGAGGAAGAAGAAAAACCCAAAGAAGATGAAGTATATAAAATAAATATGTTAGCAACTGGGGATGCTTTAATTCACAATGCCGTCTATTGGGAATATGCTACTGGCAATAGAGATACTGGGCCATATAATTTTGATGGTGCTCTAGATTATGTAAGAGATATTGTATCTGAATATGATATTGCCTACTATAACCAAGAAACTCCTTTTGCGGGAGGTCTTCCTGATGGATACCCAAGATTTTCTACTCCAAGTGAGTTTGGTGATGCTATGCTTGATGCGGGATTTAATATGGTATCTCTTGCCACTAATCATACTCTTGATAAAGGTGAAAATGGCATAATAAACTTTTATAATTATTTTAAAAATAAAGATGATGTTGTTTATAACGGAATTGCCGATAGTATGGATACTCGAAACAACTTTATAATTGGTGAAAAAAATAACATTACATATACAATGCTTTCTTACACTACTTCAACTAATGGCTTACCAGTACCAAGTGGCAAAGACTATTTAGTTAATGTCTATGATGCTGAACAAGTAAAAGAGGATATTGAATCGGTTCGTGATAAAGTCGATGTTTTAATAGTTGCAATGCATTGGGGTGTTGAATATGCTACTACACCAAATGCCAGTCAAGAAGAAATAGCTCAGTATCTAGCGGACCTCGGAGTAGATATTATAATTGGTACCCATCCTCACGTTTTACAACCTATTACTTGGATTGATGATACATTGGTTATCTATTCATTAGGAAATTTTATATCTAATCAATATGGTACTGATGATTACAATAAACTTGTAGGATTTATGGCAACCTGGAATATTACAAAAACTGTAACACCTGAAGGAGAAGTTGATATAACCATTGATAATCTCGGCGGAGAATTAATATTTACCAAATATAATGGTAATCCAATAACCACCGCTAATCATGATGGACACCAGGTAATACCATTTAGCAAAATGACTGATGAAGTTTTAAGTACTTTTACCCACTCAATTGAAAGAGATAGATTATACGAAAAATACTCTGGAATACTTGAAAATATGGGCCTTGATTTAAATATAGCACCCCTACCAAGTGCTTAAAAAAATAATGTAGATGCTCTTCTACATTATTTTTATTCACTCTTTTTAAAAGCTGATGCAAACTTTTTCCACACATTACCACTTGAATAATTAAGTATACCAACTTTATAAACTTTTAATCCCGATTTTAATAAAATCCAAACAAATAATATTAAAACAAATACTGATATTAGCATATCTACTACCGTTATTTGGCCAAGAATAAACAGTGTTGGACTAATAAATACTGATAAGAATGGAACATAAGATATTATTCTAATAAATATTGAACCATCAAACATCGCCGCCATAACTGATAAATAATAACCCGCCAAGGAAATTAACATTATTGGAGTTTGCAATTGATTAAAATCTTCAATATTAACAGTCATTGATGCAAGTATTCCTGCAACTAACGAATAAGCAATAAACGATAAAAGAATCATTATTAAAGTAATTGGAATAATTATCCATAATTTATCTATTACTCCACTAGCATTTAAAGTATTCATTATTCCTCCAAAATCAATAATGCTAGATGCACTATCAAGAGAACCACTAATTAAAAATGCTATTAAACAATATAATATTAAGAGTAAACCTTGAACGATTACAAATATATTACTAGCTACTATCTTAGATAATAAATGCATCTTCGGCGAAACATTAGAAATAATTATTTCCATACTTCTTGTAGTTTTTTCTTCACAAATTTCCCCACCAACCATTTGAACTAAAAAGATAATTAACATAAAAAATGGCAAAATAAGAGTTGGAAATATACTACTCATTACTAAATTCATATTTTCATCTGCACTATCTTCTTCGTTTAATATTACTCTATCAACTGTAATATTTTGTGATAAATTAGCAAGTACTGAAGGATCAATATTTTCATCTATCATACCTACAGTAGTTTTAGTAGAGTTTAGTGCCTGAAGTATAATTTGATAAGTTAAAGAATCAATAGCATTTTCACTTATTATATCAGCTTTTAAATATTCTACCGCATCACCATTTATTACTACTATTAAATCATCATCTTCTAAATTTTCTTTTAAAACATCAACATTTTCATTACTTTTAGTTACATTTATATCACCATCAGTATTATAAGAATTCATATTATTTAAAAATATTTCAAATGAACTATTAGTATTATCTACAACCACTACATTAGTTTGACTATCAAAATCTCCACCAAAAAATTCAATAATTGATGAAATATTTACTAAAAGAGTAATAGCAATGGCTAAAATAATATTAGTTATATAAAACCATTTAGTTTTTATTTTTTTATTTAAACTAAGTTTAGTTAAATACCAAAATTTCTTATTCATGAATACTACCCACCTTTTCTATAAATATTTCATTAAGACTAGGTTCCTCAACATCATATTTAGTTATATTGTTATTTTTAATCTTCGCAAATACTTTACTTGCTACATCTCTACTTTCTATTTTAACAACATATTCACCTTTTTCTAATGTAACACCTATAACGCCTTTAATTTTCTTTATTTCATCTGTATTGATATCACCTTTAATTAAAATATTCTTTTTAGCATAAGATTCTTTGATATCTTTAAGACGTCCTTCTAAAACTACTTTTCCTTTGACTAAAATAATTAATTTCTCACAGAAATCTTCAATATATTCCATTTGATGTGATGAAAATATAATTGAACATCCCTTATTTTTTAAATCTATTATAGCATCTTTCATAAGTTTGACATTAATTGGATCAAGTCCAGTGAAAGGTTCATCTAAAATGAGTAATTTAGGTTCATGAATAACTGCAGAAATAAATTGAATTTTTTGTTGATTACCCTTAGATAATTCTTTTATTTTTCTATTTTTATAACTAGTTATTTCAAACTTTTCTAACCATTCATCTAATTTTTTATCAATTTCTTGCTTTTCCATTCCTTTTAATGTTGCATAAAACTCAATTTGTTCTTGTACACTTAGTTTAGTAAGCAAACTTCGCTCTTCTGTCACAAAACCAATTTTATCAGTTTTACTATAATCAATTTTTTCATGATCAAGTAATACTTCACCTGAATTTGCCTCCAGAAGTCCCATTATAATTCTAAATGTTGTTGTCTTACCTGCACCATTTTCTCCCAAAAGTCCAAAAATTTCTCCATCATCTACAGTAAAAGACAAATTATTTACTGCAGTATTAGTTCCATATTTTTTAACAATATTTTTTACTTCTAACATAAGTACCTCCAGTAACATTAGGATAACAAATAATTATCAATATTGCAATACATTTGACACAAATTTGACGCAAAAAAAAGAGGAACTCCTCTCTTTTAGTAAAATGCTCCACCCCAGATTATGGCAAGTAAGATAAATAGTATTAAAACTATGAAAGCATAGCTAGCTGTAAAACTATTACCACCACATGGGTTAGAGTCCTTTTCGCAACATCTCATATTAAACCTCCTTATTTATCTATTTAAATAAATGCCCCTACTATAATGATTAAAAGAATAAATAATACCAAAATTATAGCAGCTCCAAGGCCATTTCCACAACAATTCATAAACGATCCTCCTTTTATTTGTCTTTTCATTAGTATTGTATGGCACCTATAAAAAAATGTGAGTGCTTTTTTTCTAGGTATTAGCTTGTATTTAAAGGAAGTATTTGCTATAATAATTTGGTAAGGAGAGATTTATGAAGAAAAAAATTATTGGATTGTGTGCAATATTACTTGCAGTTAGTGGTTGTGGTAAAATCCCTACACTAGATAATGGAGAAGAAGCAATTGTTACTTTTGATGATGATCATATGATTAGTGTTAATGAATTTTATGATTTATTAAAAGAAAGTTATGGCTTAGACACATTAATAACTTTAGCAGATACTTATATTCTTGAAACTGAATTTGCAGATTATAAAGAAACGGCTAGAGAAACTGCTGATTCTACTGTAGATTCTTATATCGAAAGCATTGGGGGAGAAGATGAATTCTTAAATTATTTAAGACAAAGTGGTTATCAATCAATTGATGCTTATCGTGATTTAATGTATTTATCAGTTTTACAAAATCATGCTATTGAAGAATATGCTAAACTTCAAATAACTGATGAAGATATTGAAGAATATTACAACAACACAGCAGTTGGAGATATGGAAATAAGTCATATTTTAATTACACCTGATGTTGCAGATGATGCAACTGATGAAGAAACAGAAGAAGCCGAAGCAGCAGCTGAAGCTACGATTGAAGAAATAATATCTAAACTTAATGAAGCTAAAGAAAACGGCGAAGATATTGAAGAAACATTTGCTGCTTTAGTAGAAGAATATTCTGAAGATGAATCTACTATAGATGATGATGGAAACATTGGTAGAATAAATTATGGTAGTTTTGATGATCGTTATGACGAACTTATTGCTGCTGCTACTGAATTAGAAGTTGGAGAATATTCTACTGAAGTTATTACAACAGAACTTGGATATCATGTTATTCTTAAAACAGCTGAATATGATAAAGAATCCCTTGAAGATTTAAAAGATGAAATAAGAACTACATTAAGCGAAGATTACATAACTGACAATTCAACAAGTATTGGCTTTAATGCCATACAACACTATCACAATGAATATGGTATGGATATAGTTGATGATGAAGTAGCAAAACAATATTCTAACTATGTTCAAAGCACTTTAGCGGCAATCCAAAACGCTGAAACAAATCAAGAAGAAAATAACTAAAAAACATATCAAATGATATGTTTTTTTAATTTCTTCCCGAGCCACTATTTGGCCGACATGATGCATCATTTGTAGGATTAAATATACATTCTGTACAATTAGTAAAATTACCCTTCGGATCAAAAGATTCGATATTATCAACTAATCCTAATAATAAATTAAGTATTGTTGGTAATAAAAATATGATTACTGCGGCAATAAATCTTCTAAGTAAAGTACTACCAGCATCTTTCATTGCTTTATCATCACTAGAAATTACTGCTTTAGCAAAGTCAATAGAACCCATAATAATTAATAATAAAGGAATAACTATTTTAGCAACGTATATAACATATCCAACAACTCTAAGGACCTTTAAAACACTTTCTTCCTGACATGGTGCAAATGCCTCTACTGCCAATACTTCTGGTGTTAAAAGGAAAAAAACACCAACTAACAACAATACCATAAATAATGTTTTTTTCATAAATACTCCCTCACTCACTAAAATTATATCAAAAATTAGTTATTTAGTAAATCATCAACATTACTAATTTCAAATCCTTTACTATATAAATGATTTTTTAATTTATATTTTAATTCTTCTTCACTATATTTATTTTGATATTTTCTCAAAAATTTATTAACTTCTTTTTTAACTATATCATTATTTTCTAAAAAACTCCAATTATCAATTATTGCTTGAAATAAGTCAGGAGAATATCCTAAATTAATTAAATCCCCTTTAATTTTTGTTATCAAAAATTTCTTAGATAAATTATGATTACTCTTTTCCTTTTTACTAATAATCTTCTTTATTTTCAAAGTCCATACATCATCATCAATATCACTCATATATTTATCTACATCTTTAAATCCTAGTTTATTTAATTCAAAAACAATTTTTTTAGGACCCTTTAAAGTTAAATTAATTTGATCATTAATATAACTTTTAATATAGATATCATCATTTAAATACTTCTGTTCTTCAAGCTTTTCTATAACTTCTCTAACAATATCTTTATTATAATCTTTTAGTTTTTTCTCTATTTCCTTCTTTGTTCTTAATTTTTGATTGATATAATTTAGAGCCTTATAATATGCTTCTGCTTTTTGATTAAAGAGAAGCGCTTCTTTATAGGTCGCTTCATCAATGTTTTTATTTACCAACAAATTATATTTAATTATTGTATCATCATAAAAATTTAGTGAAGTATTATCACTAAATTTTATTTGATACACATTTTTATTTTTTTTAATAATCTTTTCTATTTTCATATTAACTATTTTCTTCCGTTATATATTTTAAACAAGCCTCATCCAAATCTTTAGCTAACTTTTCCATAACTTTATAATCGGTATTTCTACATCCTGATGCAAATTTATGACCTCCACCATTATATTTAGAAGCTACTTCATTAATAACTGGTCCTCTACTTCTGATATTAGCTTTATAAATATCATTTCTCTCATCATAAACAACAAACATCCAACAAATAAGTTCTTTTATAAAGTAAAAATCATTGACTTGATTAGATACAATTGTTGGCTCTACCCCATATTTTTTTAAAGTATCTGCATCAACAAATATATATCCAAATTTATTTTCACTAATCTTTATATTACTAATCAAATAAGCCCGAAATTTTTCTTCTACAATACTTCTTTCATATAAATTGTCATACAAAGGAATAAAATTTATCTTACTTATATTTAATAAATTATATACAGTTTTAAATGTTTCTGTACTAGTATTTTGTAGTAAAAAACGATCACTATCAAAAACCATACCAATATATAAATTTTCAGCAATTCTTTGATCCATTACGAGTTTAGTATCCATAATTAGATTAGCAATCATTTCACAAGTACTACTCTTAGTATCATCTGTCCAATCAACATCCCCAATAATATCTTCAGCGGGATGATGATCAATTTTCAAAATTGCTTGATATTTTAATTCCTCTACCCCATCAAGTCTTGCAAAATTAGGAACATCTAAAACAATTAATAAAGCATTATCCAGTTCACTTAAATTGACTTTATCTAAACTACCTAAATATTTAAATTTATGAACTCCTGCTCCAACTGCATAAACTTTCTTTTCTGGGTAGGTCAGTTTTATAGAGTCTCTCAAAGCTATTTGACTAGCTATAGCATCTGGATCTGGACTAATATGTCTAACTAAGACTATTTCATCATAATCTTTAATTATCTTTAATATTTTTTTGTATAATTCTTTAATTATACTCACCACTTTCTATTTTTGATTTATGAAGTTCATTGTATCAATAGCAATCATTAATTCTTCATTAGTTGGTACAACATATACTGGAATTTTGGATTCATCTGTAGTAATACATCTAAATTCACCACGGAAATCATTCTTAGATTCATCTAATTTTACTCCTAAAGAAGCAATTTTATCAAGAATCATTTTACGCATGGTTTTACTATTTTCTCCAACACCTGCAGTTAGAGTTATAACATCAGCTCCACCAAGTAAATTATTGTACATTGCAATATAATTAGCAATCTTTCTTGCATACATTTCTTGAGCAAGTATTGCTCTTTCATTGCCTTCCTCTGCTGCTGCTTCAACATCTCTTGAATCACTACTTACACCACTTACACCAAGTAAACCACTATTTTTATTTAAATCATTAGTTAGTTCCGCAATATTTTTTCCAGTAACACCAGCCATATATTCTAAAATACTTGGATCAACATCACCACTACGAGTCCCCATCATAATACCAGCAAGTGGAGTAAATCCCATTGATGTATCAACAACTCTACCACTATCAATTACAGTAATAGATCCACCATTACCAATATGACAAGATATAACTTTTAAATTATCATTATTTAAATATTTTCTAATAGTCATATCAATGAAACGATGGCTTGTTCCATGAAAACCATATTTACGAACTTGATATAATTCATACCATTCATAAGGAACTGGATATAAATATTCAGTATTAGCCATAGTAGTATGAAAAGCTGTATCAAATACTCCAACTTGAATGGTATTTGGCATAACCTTCATAAAAGCTTTAACTCCCATAATATTTGCAGGATTATGTAGTGGTGCTAAGGAATTATATTTAGCAACTCTATCAAGTACTTCATCATTTAAAACAACAGACTCACTAAATTCTTGACCACCATGAACTAAACGATGACCTACACCTTCAATTTCATCAAGTGAGGCAATTATGTTTAAATCAACTAATTCACTCATTAATTTTTCAACTGCCACAGTATGATCTTCCATAGGACAATCTTTTTTAATTTTTTCTCCATTATACTTAATTGTATAACTACTATCACTAAGTCCTATTTTTTCAAATAAACCACTAGCGATTTCTTTTTCTTCTGGCATTTCCATTAAAGTAAATTTTAAGGAAGATGAACCAGCATTAACTGATAATATTTTCATTTTCTTTCCACCTCACCTAATATTATACAAAAAAAAAGAGAGCTTGGCTATCTTTTTCCCGAATATTCCTTATTTTTTACAGAATTTTGATTAGTATGAGTAACATCATATTCTATATTTTTAACTCTCTTCTCATTACTATCTAAATTATAACCATAAGGATTATTATATTCCATAAATAACTTCTCTAATCTATTATTACTAGTTACATCATACCCTTTATAATAATAGTTACTTCCATTAAACATATTATCACCACTATTATTATGGTTAAATTAACTATCTTTATTCTATATAAACATGTAAACTTTACATAAGTTGACAAACTGAGCGACCTCCGGGCGGAGATGCCACCAACGTAAAGGTTATCAAATCGCAACACGATAAGGATTTTCTTGAGTCCCATCACCACTAGCATATTTCACAGAAGATAAGAGATAACTGTTATCCGTTATTGGTGCAGCGCCGACAATTTTCATATCCTCCTCGAGGGGGTCTAGTGATTCTTAAGAGAGTATTGGGTATGGAGGTTTCTTATGAGTGAAAAATTATTTTTTTAACTTGTGATAATCATGGTTATTATCATTTTTGGTAGTAACAATGACAAAGACGCCACTAGAAAGTAGCGTCATCCAAACAATGGCGTTACCCAATATAGGTAACACTTACATTTATAATATACCAAAAATTTAAATAAATTACAACTATTTATCTATATTTTATAAAGTTTAGGACATAATAACTTTTAGGTGATATAAATTGAAAAAGGTTCGTTTTCTATTTAAATTATTGCTTTTTGGATTTATATCTTTTATAGTAATAATTATTGGATTATATACTTATGCTTATTTAAGTCCAAAATTAGATATTAAAACAAGTGGTAGTTTATATTTATATGATAGTAATAATGAACTTGTTTATCAAGGTTCAAGAAATAATGAATGGGCGAATTTAGAAGATATAAGTGATTATTTAATAGATGCAACAATTGCTGTTGAAGATAAAAATTTTTACAAGCATCATGGTTTTGATTATTTAAGAATTATTAAAGCTATGTATTTAAATATTAAAAGTGGGACAATTGTTCAAGGAGCATCAACTATTTCTCAACAATATATTAAAAACTTATATTTAGATTTTGACCAAACTTGGGAACGAAAAATTGAAGAAGCTTTTTTAACTTTGGAACTAGAAGTTCATTATGAAAAGGATGAAATATTAGAAGGATACTTAAATACTATAAATTATGGACAGGGAAATATGGGTATTGTTAATGCTGCGGCATATTATTTTAATAAAAAGCCTAGTGAACTAACACTAGAAGAAGCAATTATGCTTGCTGGTATTTCTAAAAATCCTGCAAGATACAATCCAGTAAGTGATTATGATGCTTGTATAGCTAGAGCTAAAATAGTTGCAAAGGCTATGCTTAATAATGAATATATTGATGAAGATACTTATAATAATTTATTTCAAGAAAAAATTGAAATATATGGTCAAAATAAAACTAATAATTTACAAATGCTTATGTATTATCAAGATGCGGTTTTGAATGAACTTAACAATATTTCGGAAATACCAGAATCTTTAATTGATGCTGGAGGACTTAAAATTTATACAACATTAGATATAGATATGCAAGCTAACTTAGAAGAAAACATTTTAGAAAATAAGCCAGATGAGGAAATACAAGTTGCTAGTGTGGTAGTTGATCCAAATACGGGAGCTGTAAGGGCTTTAACTGGAGGAATGGATTATGCTAAAAGTCAGTATAATAGAGCAATAGAAAGTAAAAGACAAGTTGGTTCTACTATGAAACCATTCCTTTATTATGCGGCCTTAGAAAATAACATGACAATGTCTTCAACTTTCTCTAGTGTGCCAACTACATTTACTTTATCAAGTGGCCAAACATACTCACCACAAAATGCTGATAGTTTGTATGCGGATAAAGAGATTACTATGGCAGCGGCTTTAGCTTTATCTGATAACATTTATGCCGTTAAAACAAATTTGTTTTTAGGGGTTGATAAAATGATTGAAGTAGCTCATAGAACTGGAATAGAAGCAAGTCTTGATGAAGTGGCATCACTTCCTTTAGGAACAAGTGAAATAAATTTACTGGATTTTGCTACTGGTTATACAACATTTGCTACTGGTGGCTATAAAAAAGAATTATATTTTATCGAAAGAATTGAAGATTTAGAAGGAAATGTATTATATGAACATAAAAATGAAAAAAAATTAGTATTAAATCCTAATTATACTTACATATTAAATGAAATGATGAATACAACTAGTAATGATGCTTATGTGGATTATACTACACCAACAGCTTTAACTATTTCAGCTAATTTTACTAATAAATATGCTATTAAAACAGGTTCAACTAATACGGATTTTTGGATTGTTGGTTATAATAAAGATGCATTAGTTATGACTTGGATGGGATATGATGATAATCAAAATATTACATCACGCGTTAGAACTAATTCTAAAAAAGCTTGGGTTAAAACTATTGAATATGCCCTAAAAGATATTGATACATCTTGGTATGAAACACCGGAGAATGTTGTAGCTATTCCTCTTGATGCAGTTACAGGAAAAGTAACTAATGACAATAATAAAGTTTCCTTATATTATTATGTTAAAGGTAGTGAACCTAATGTCTTAAATGAACAATATGTTAGTGGCGAAAACGAAAAAAATACCGAATAGGTATTTTTTAAATTTTATCTTTTTTTATCTTAATGGTTATATGATATTCAGTTGGTAAGTTTATTTCTTCAATTGTTACTTTATCACTATCAAAATTAAGACCGCGGATTGTTTTTATAACACTATCTAGGTAAGCATTATTCATAATTGTTGTATCCGGTTTAGTTTCAACAGGAATTACAAAATCATCAAGCATTTCAATATTATCTGTTTGATTAATTGGATTTACTGGAGCTTCTTCAGTATCTTTTGGCAATTCAAAAGTTTGTGGTTCTTCAAAATCTAAATTAGCTGCAGTGGCTTCTAAAAAATTGAAGAATCTATTTGGAGCTTTTTCTGGTTCAGAATTAAATAAATTAGCAGGATTTACTTGGTTTGTTGCTTGATTGTTCATATTACTTTCTACCTCACTTGGTTTGCTATTTATATCAACAGCATTTTTTAATATATCTTCAATATTTGGAATACTTTTAACTAACGGTACATCATCATCATTTTCTGGAGTATTTTGAGTAGTTATGGCTTGATTTGGTTTTGGAACTGGTTGTGAAGCTGCTGGAGATGATGGAACCGAAGTTGAAATATTGTTAGATACATTATTTATTGGGTTATTTGTATCAGGAATTGGTTTATTAATATTTATATCTTGAGAATATAGGGTTGGTTCAACTTTTTTTATTTCTTCTTCAAGTTGTCTTACTGTTAGTCTTTCATTAATTATTTTATCAAGTAGTACTTTTTGCATGTTTTTATCTTTAACTTTAAGTAAGCTTCTTGCATGTCTTTCAGATATTTGATTTTTTAAAACAGCATTTTGAACTGATTCATCTAATGTTAATAATCTTAATTTATTAGAAATTGCTGATTGGGATAAGCCCATTCTTTTGGCTAGTTCTTCTTGAGTCATATATCCTTTATCTAATATTGCTTGATAAGACTTTGCCTCTTCAATAGCTGTTAAATCTTTTCTTTGGACATTTTCAACTATGGCTACTTCTGCTGATGCGGCATCACTTAAATTAGAGATAATTGCGGGAACAGAAACGAGTCCTGCCATACGGGCAGCTTTATATCTTCTTTCACCAGCAATAATTTCGTATTTATCATTTTTTCTACGTAAAATTAATGGTTGAATTATGCCATGTTGTTTAATTGATGCCGCCAAGTCTTGCAAGGATGCATCATCAAAAGCCAATCGTGGTTGAAAACGATTGGGTAATATATCTTCAATAGGTACTTGTAAAATTTGTTCTTCCATTTGTGTATTCACATAAATCAACCCTTTATATCACTTTTAATTTTATACTATTTACCTCTTTTTTGCAATGGTTTTTTGATAATTTTATCGTAGGGGCGAATATTTTTTAATTCAGTATTCTTATTCTTCTTAATACTTATTAATGTTCTTACTCCAGTAGTATTATATAAATCAAAAGTTATTACTTTATCTATACTACAATTTAATTGTTCAATAGCATACTTGCTATTTTCTAATTCTTCTATAGCATTACCTTTCATGGCAATAAAATGTTTATTTGCTTTTACTAGAGGGATAGCTAGTTCTGTTAATACTGGTAAGTTTGTTACGGCTCTTGCTGTAACAATATCAATACTATTTATAAATTCTGCATATAAATTTTCTATTCTATTGTTGATAACTATTAGGTTATCAACATTTAGTTTTTCTTTTAATTCTAATAAGAACTTACATTTTTTATTATTAGAATCTACTAAACAAACATGCAAATGAGGGAAAAATATTTTTAAAACCATTCCCGGAAAGCCTGCACCAGAGCCAATATCAAGTAAAGTTTCTTCACGAGTTAAATCTATAGCTTTAGCAAGAGTTAGGGAATCATAAAAATGTTTTAAATAAACATCATTTTCTTCTTTTATTGCTGTTAAGTTAGTATGTTTATTATACTCAAGTAAAAAATTACAATAGATATCTAACTTTTCTAACATTTCATCTGTTATATTAATGTTTAATTTTTGTACTTCTTTAATAAATTCGTTCTTATTCATGATTATATTCCTTTTTTAAATAAACTGATAATACTGAGATATCAACTGGATTTACTCCACTAATACGACTTGCTTGAGCTATAGTTTTAGGTCGAACTTTTGATAACTTTTGTCTAGCTTCACTAGCTAGATTATGAACATTATCATAATTTATATCATCAGGTATTTCCTTTGCTTCTAATTTTTCTAATTTTTCCACTTCTTTATAAGCTTTTTTAATATATCCTTCATATTTAACCATAATTTCTACTTGTTCTTTTATTTCATCATTGTAATCTATTTTAATTAATTGAGATATAAAATCTAAATTAATTTCTGGTCTTTTTAAAAGTTCATAAAAACTTATATTAGACGAAGGAACATCTTTATTATTATCTTTAAATATTTTTAAAGTTTCACTATTTTTACTAATATGATTTTCTTTTAAATACTTAATTAAACACTCTATTTCTTGTTTCTTTTTTTGGAGTCTATCATATTGTTCTTCATTTATGGTACCAATTTTGTAAGCATAATCTCTTAATCTTAAATCAGCATTATCATGTCTTAAGATAAGGCGAAATTCTGCACGACTAGTAAGCATTCTGTAAGGTTCAATTGTTCCTTTAGTTACTAAATCATCAATTAAAACACCGATGTAGGCATCACTTCTTTTTAATATTAATGGATCTTTCTCATCTATTTTAAGGGAGGCATTAATACCTGCAATAATACCTTGACCTGCCGCTTCTTCATAGCCGGAGGTACCATTTATTTGGCCAGCGGTAAATAGGTTTTCAAGTATTTTATTTTCGAGTGATGCATTTATTTGTAATGGATCAATTGCATCATATTCAATAGCATAAGCATATTTAGTAATAACGGCATTTTCTAAACCATGCAAGCTATGAACCATTTTTTCTTGAACATCCCTAGGCATACTTGTAGAAAAACCTTGTAAGTAATAATCATCATAATATAGAGATTCTGGTTCTAAAAATAATTGGTGTCTTTCTTTATCAGCAAAACGAACTATTTTATCTTCAATTGAAGGACAATATCTTGGACCTACTCCAGTTGCATATCCACCATACATTGCTGATTTTTCAAGGTTATCACGGATAATTTGATGAGTTGTTGCATTAGTATAAACTAAATAACATGGTACTTGGTCTTCTATTTTATAAGATGGTTCATAATCAAAACTAAATGTCCAGTATTTGGCATCACCATCTTCTCTTTTTAGGACACTAAAATCAATAGAATCTTTTTTGATTCTTTGGGGTGTTCCAGTTTTAAGTCTTATTATTTTTAAACCATATTCTTTTAATTTATCCGATAAATAATTACTTCTTGCTTCACCATGAGGTCCACTTGGAGTGTTTTCACTACCTATTAAAATATTTCCTTTTAAATAAGTCCCCGTTGTTAGAATAACAGTCTTACTATATATTTTTTCACCATTACTTGTGATAACACCTAAAACTTTGTTATCATCAACTATTAAATCTTCAATCATGGCTTCTTTAATCTCTAAATTTGGTGTATTTTTTAGTGCTTCTTGCATGTTTTTCGGATATGTTATTTTGTCTGCTTGAGCCCGAAGAGATCTAACTGCTGGACCTTTAGAATTATTAAGCATTTTAATTTGAATTTGGCTAGTATCTGCGATATGTCCCATAAGGCCACCGAGTGCATCAACTTCACGGACAATTATTCCTTTAGCAGTTCCTCCGATTGAAGGATTACATGGCATATCTCCAACATTTTTAAAATTGGAAGTTACTAAAAGTGTCTTTTTTCCAAGTTTGGCGGCGATATGACAGGCTTCAATTCCAGCATGTCCTCCACCAACTACAATACAATCATACATAAACTCACCTACTTTCCTAAACAAAAATTACTAAATATATTATCAACTAGTTCATCTTCATAAGCATCGCCAATAATTTCTCCCAAGTATTCCCAAGCCCTTTTTAAATCTATTTCAATTACATCAATAGGAAGTCCTTCTTCTAAACTTTTATTTGCACTATTTAAAGCATCATTTGCCTTATTTACTAAGGTAATTTCCCTAATATTTGATAGATAAGACATATCTTTATTAACAATACTATCTAAATTTAATTTATTTTTAATAGCTACTAGTAAATTATCTAGACCATTATCACTAACAGTATTTCCCAAAATTATTTCCCGGGAAATATTTCCAAAGTTAATTTTTTGTTCTAAATCTGATTTATTTACAAAAATAATTGTTTTTTTAGAATCTAAATTTCCCATAGTTTCTAGCTCTTCAGAGCTAATTTCTTCATTATTATTTAATACATAAATTATAATATCAGCATTTTTTGCAATATTCTTACTTTTATCTACTCCGATTTTTTCAACGACATCATCGGTTTCTCTAATTCCGGCGGTATCTATAAAATTTAAAGCTACCCCATTTAGAGTAATTGTGCCTTCAACAATATCACGAGTTGTTCCAGGAATACTCGTAACAATTGCTTTATCTTCATCAAGTAAATAATTTAAAATACTACTTTTACCTACATTAGGTTTACCAATTATAGCAATATTTACTCCATTTTTAATAAGTCTTCCATTTTTAGCACCACTAACTAAATTATCTAAATCTTTAGTTATTTCACTTAAATATTTATTCATAAGTTCGTGAGTAACTTCAAGCTCATCCGTATATTCGGGATAGTCGATATTTACTTCAATATTAGATAAAATTTTAACTATTTTTTCCCGTAATTCTCTAATCTTTTTAGTTAGTTTACCATCAACATTATTTATAGCAAGAGTTCTAGCAGCATCTGTTTTAGCAACAATTAAATCATTTACGGATTCCGCTTCTAAAAGGTTAATGCGACCATTAAGGAAAGCTCTTTTAGTAAATTCTCCAGGTTCTGCTAGTCTTGCTCCATTATTTATTAATATTTCAAGTATTTTCTGTGTTGTACTAATTCCCCCATGACAATTTATTTCTACTGTATCTTCAGTTGTATAAGTTTTAGGACCTCGCATAAGCATAACTAAAACTTCATCAACAACATTACCATTATCAATTATATGACCATAATGTATTGTATGAGTTTTTTTATCACTAAGATTTCCACTAAAAACTTTATCAACTATATCTATAGCTTCTGGTCCGGTAATTCTAACTATTGAGATAGCTCCGATACCAATAGATGTAGATATTGCACAAATAGTATCATACATAAAAAATACTTCCTTTCATCGGAAGTATTATATCACAAATTATTGAATTCTAAAAGGGTCAGATTGAGTGCCGGTGCCTGAGACATAAGTTACATTGGAATTTAGGTAGAAAACCGGGCGGACTGCAAGTAAATTTGATACATCATAACTAAGGTCATAGTCGTAGACAGGCCCAGAAGAACTGATATATAATGCGCTAGTAAGATGTGATGAATCACGAGAAATTGTCCATTCGTTAGAACCTAAATACATCCAATTATTATTTTTTATTTCTCCACCATAACTATATAATCTCGTTGTCCAATAATTATTGCTTGCTGCAAATCCATAATCACTTACATACATTAAGCCTATTTTCATCGTTTCTGTTGTACTATTTGAACTACTTCCTACTTCTGTATCAAAATATCCTTTTGCTGTGAATGCATATGTTGATGGCATCCCTCCAACTTTAAAATCGTGAACCATTATTATATTTTGCCATTTATTTTCTAGGCTATTTAAATATATATTATTTAATGTGTTTCTTATATCACTAGTTATCCAAGTGTTATCATTACTATTATCCCATGCATAATTTCCATAACTAGTTGATTTTATCAGTTTCACATTACTTTCAAATACTCCAATTATACGGTATAAATTATCATTTGGACATGTTACTTCATCACTTCCATAGCAGACATAGTTATTTGGTTTTGCTCCAGAATATCTGTATGAGTTATCTGCAGCAGAATTTGCAAGTGAGCTTGTATGATAATATATTCCATTAGAACCTTGTGAAATGTATAAACTTTTTATATAATCTGATAATAGTGGACCATTTTTAGTTTCTACTTTTAAACTAGATGTTTCTGATTGGTATCCCTCAATATCTATGACATAAATTTTAATTGTATATGTCGTGCCACTATCTAATCCATTAAATGTATATGTATTACTTGTAGTACTTACCGGTGTTTCATCATTTATTGTATAGTAATAATTACTTATGGGATTTGTTCCTTCTGTTGCTGATACACTTATAGTTATACTATTATTTGTTACTTCTCCTAGATTGATACTATTTATTGTTGGTTTAGTATATAAATCAAAATACACATAACACCCATCTGATTTATTAGAATATAGTATTACTTTATTATTTTCACTATCGTAATCTAGTTCTCCACCATTTTGGCATTTAGATAATTCACTATTAAAAATGTAACCTTCCCCTGGCCAAGAATTTGATGTTGATTCTTGATATGTTCCATCACTTTGTTCTAACATTAAAGTTAGAAAATTATTGACATTTTCTTTTCTTTTATTAGTAGTGTATATTTTTTCTTCATTATTATTAGTTATTAATACTATAGATATAATTATTAAAACTAATGTTAATAATCCACCACTTATCAAAAATATTTTTTTCTTATTCATGATTATCACCTACTATTAAGATATCACATTTTTATTATTTGTGCAACATTTGTATTACTTTTGTGTTTCTTGGATTGTATGCATTTTGTATTATGATATTTATGGAGGTACAATTTATGACTGGTTTTAAACTAAAAGAAGACAAATATGAAACTGAAAATAAAAGTATTAGATTCCCTGTTCCATTAATTGAAAGAATAGAAAAGAATATTGAAGGAAAGGCTACTAATTTTTCTAGCTTTGTTATTCAAGCATGTGAGTATGCTTTAGATAATATGGAAGATGATAACGATAATAAAAATGATTAAATATTACTTTACATAAACAACTAATTAATTTTATTTTTTTTATTTGTTATATTTATTATTTATGATATTCTTATAATTGAAAGGAGCATTATATGGATTTTGGAAGCAGATTAAAAAAAATAAGGTTAGAAAGAAATATGACTGAATATGAATTAGCAGAATTATTAAAGGTATCTGATAGAACTATTTCTAAATGGGAACATGGAATATCCAGTCCTGATATTATTTCTCTTAGAAATATAGTTACAAAATTAAATGTTTCTACAGATTATTTATTAGGTTTAACTGATAAACCAAATGTTTAAAGATATATAAAAAAGTCACTTTAATGATATGAACCCCATTTCTTGGACAAAGAAATGAGGTTTTTTATTTTTTATTAATCTTTTAAAGTTCCTATAGATACTACATATACTCCATCATTACGACGATATGAATAATTTGATGCTGTTAATACCATTAAGAATGATGGTGGCGTGGCTTTTTTATTTATATTTTCTTTTAATTTTAATAAATTTTTGGCCGCTTCATCAATGTAGCCTGCTCCAAGTTTTATTTCAATTGCTCCCCATTTGCCATTACTTAATTTTAATATTGCATCTATTTCAAAACCATTTTCATTGCGATAAAATGTAATATTTCCTCCATGACTTTGAGAATATATTTCTAAATCTCTCAAACAAAGAGATTTAAACATAAAACCAAAAGTATTTAAATCATTTAATAAATCATTTGGAGTTATTTCTAATGTTGCTGTTGCAATAGATGGATCTACAAATATTTTTTTTGATGTTGTTCTTATTGCATATTTTGATCTTAAATTTAAATTCGTTGCTTTTATTTCTTCAACAACATATAATTTTTCTAATGTGTTTATATAATCATTTAGGGTTGGTCTAGAAATTTCATTGTCAAAATTATTTTTTACATCATTAACAAGGGTTGCATTAGATACTGGTGTTGCAATATTTCTAGATAATGAACGCAATACACTTTGCATTTTTTCAGGATTTCGTTCTACACCATCTATATTTTTTACTTCTTCATGAATTAAAGATTTAACATATTCTTTGGAAATACGATATTTTATATTTTCTTTTATATTTATTGCCGCTGGCCAACCACCTCGAACTATTATACTTGCAATGTCTTCTAAAGATAGTTTTGATTCTCCAATAATATCTAAATTATTAAATAAATCCATTAAAGATACTTCACCTGTCGATTCACCAGATTCATATAAACTCATAGGACGCATTAATACTCTAGAAATTCTTCCTGTTCCAGTATGCATTGTAGTTCCTTCTTGAGGCCTTGCTGAACCAGTTAAAATATATTGACCTTTTAATCCTGTATGATCAACATCAGTGCGTATTGCATCCCAAATAACTGGATACATTTGCCATTCATCAAACATTCTAGGTTTATCACCATTTAAAAATAATGATGGTTTAGTATTATTAATTTGATTATATTCTTCTTGATTATTAGGATTTTGAAGTTCAATAATACTTTTAGCATGTTTTGCTCCAGTTGTTGATTTTCCACACCATTTACAACCTTCAATTAACACTGCTCCCATTATTTTTAATAAATCATCTATTTCTTTATTAATGATTCTAGGAATATACTTATTCACAAATTATCACCTCTTTGTGTATATAATAATATCACATTTTACAATTTAAGGAAAAATCATTTTACAATTTGAGTAAAATTTGTTTTACAAAATAATAAGAAAATAAGGAAGCAAATATGCTTCCTTATTCTGGTTTTATAACTATGTGTCTTTCTGGTTCTTCCCCTTCACTTTCAGTTTTAATACCTTTAAAATCTGTTAGTTTATTGTGAATAATCATTCTTTCATAACTAGTCATATTATCAAGTGCTACTGGAATTTTTGTTTTTACTACTTCTTTGGCGGTATTAATAGCTAGTCTTTCAAGATTTCTTTTTATTTTATCTTTATAATTAGAAACATCTAGAGTTATTTTATAATGAATACCTGTTTCATTTTGTATTTTTTGTTTAGCTAGAGTTTCTAAAGCTTTTAGGGTTTGACCATTTTTACCTATTAATATAGGATTATTATTTGAATACATTTTGATTGTTGTTCTTTCATCTTTAGTATTCATTTCAAATGATACTTCTAAACCCATATTTTCAATGATTTCTTTTAGATAATTTTTTATTTCATTGTTGATTGTTTCTTTTTTATATACTGTTACTTCTTTTAAATTACCTTGAAATAATTTACCTTTTTTATCATTTACTGTATAAATTATTTCATCTTTAGATAAATTATTTTCTGTTAATATTTCATCTAGTATTACATCTACTTCTTTACCCTCTTTAATTATTTTTTCCATACTTCATACCTTCTTTCTTAACTAATTTATCTTTTATTTTTTCTCTTGTCTGTTTCTTTTCTTCTTTATTTTTCTTATGTTTATTAGTTAAGGATCTATTATTAATCATATTAAGAACTATGTTTTGAATAGCAATAAATGCATATGTTACAATCCAGTAGAATGCTAATGCTGTTGGTAAAGTAAGAGATGCATAAACTACAATTACTAACATTACATATAACATAATCTTCATTTGTTTAGCCGGTTCTGGGGTTTGAGCAGCTGATTGATTCATTGTTTGTCTAAATGAGAAGAATGTTGATACGGCGATTAATATTAATAATATAATGTATAAGTAATTTCCTTGTTGTAATCCTGTAATTGGGGTCATACCTAAGTCAAAACCAAATAATGTTTCAGTATAGATTGCAGGTGTTCTATATATGGCTTGTAGGAACGCAAAGAACAAAGGTATTTGGATAAATGCCATTAAGCACCCTACCATTGGATTTACTTTATATTTTTTATAAATAAGCATTGTTTCTTGACTCTTAGCCATTAGAGATTCATTATCAGTTCTGCCTCTGTATTTTCGCTCTAACTTTTCTATTTCTGGCTGAGCTTTTTTCATATTAAATGTTTGTTTAGAACTTTTAATAGTAAATGGTAATAAAATTAATCTTATTGCAAGTCCTATTAAAATAAGTGATACCCCTAGATTACCTATTAAATTACCTAATTTTAATATTAGAAAAGCTAAAGGTTTAACAAATAAAAATTCCCAAAGTCCACTACTATCTGTAGCTGACATACTATAATCTGAACAACTTGGAAGTTCATCAAAATCATGAGTTAATTGATCCTTATTTTCTTCATAGAATTTGTATAAATCACTATCTTCATCTGGAAGACATAAAATATTTTTTTGAAGCATTTGACCAGTTGGTTCATATTCAATAATATTACCATCTTTATCTGTTATGTAATTAGATGTGCCACAGCCTGAAGTTAGTAATAAAATACATACTAAGGCAATTATTTTAAATTTATTTTTTTTCATGTGTTTCCTTTCTCAAAAGATTTATTAAATCTTGTTCTAATTCTTGGAATGATGCAACATTAGCACTTCCTTTAATCATTATAATATAATTTTTATTATTTTTAAATAGTAAACGGTTATTATCAACAATATTTCTTACTCTTCTTTTTAATTTATTTCTTATAACTGCGTTACCGCATTTTTTACCTATAGCTATCCCGAAGTTTGGCTTTTGATAATCTTTGGCCATAGAAAATATTATTAAGTATTTACCTTTTACTTTTTTGCCAGTGTTGATTATTTCATTAAAATCTTCATGTTTTTTTACCATTTCGTATCTTTTCATAAATTCAATCCTTTAGGAAAAAAACCACATTAAAGTGGTTTTTACTTACATAAAACTTTACGACCTTTACGACGACGATTGTTTAAAATCTTAGAATCTTTTCTAGCAAAGAAACCATGTTTTTTTGCTTGTTTTCTTTTATTTGGTTGATAAGTTCTTTTCATAATACAATTTCTCCTTTTCTTTTTAAGCGTATTTATTATAATATTAAATATAAGGATAAGTCAAGAAAAAATGCAAAATAAAGATGCATTTAGTTCTTTTTCCTTAATTTATATATAAATATATTAACATAAAAGTTTAAAAACTGCAAATAATGATTGACTCAACAAACATATGTTTGTTATAATTATTTTATAAGAAAGGAGGCTTGTTTTCTTGGGAAACAAGAGTTATCAACAAAATAATGTTGATATGTGGATAATTTGTTGATAACTTGATTATTTTATCCACAGAATTAACAACAATTTGTCCACATCTAGTGTTGATAAATTGTTAATAAGTTAGTGTTTGTAGTTGGTTTATGTGGATAATGGGGATAAGTGCGAAAAATGTCCTTTTTTGTCGAATAAAATTAAGAAATATTTTTGTGGATAACTTGGAAGTTATCAAAAGTTATAAAAAAAGTTAAATTTACTCTTTTATTTTTTTGAAAAATGGTTTACAATTGTTCTTAGGAGATAAGTGTTTTAAGCGGGGTGAGGTTTTGAAAACAGATGAACTTTTTACCAAATTTTTAAATGATATTCAAGAACAAGTTACACAGAATGCCTTTACTATTTGGTTTTCAAAACTTGAGCTTTTGTCAATTGTTAATAATGTTGTGACAATTAAAGTACCTATGGAAATACATAAACAAATGTTAAGTGAAACTTATAAAGATATAATAGATGCAACATTCTTTTCCTTAACAGGAGTTAATTATACTTTTAAATATATTACCGAAGATGAGGTTGAAACATTTACAGAGCCACTACTTGATGAAAGAATAGATAATAAAGAAATAGAGTGGAATACTAACTTAAATCCCAAATTTACTTTTGATTCTTTTATAGTAGGAAATTCCAATAGACTGGCTTTTGTAGCTGCTAGAGCAGTAGCTGAGGCACCAGGGACAATTCATAATCCATTATTTATTTATGGAAGAAGTGGGCTTGGAAAGACACATTTGATGCAAGCAATAGGAAATTACATTCATGAACATAGTGATTTAAAAGTACTTTATACTACTAGTAATGAATTTATGACAGAATTTACGGGGATTGCATCACAAGGAAATAATATAAATTATGCTAATGAATTTAAGAATAAATATCGCAATGTCGATGTACTAATTATTGATGATATCCAATTTTTAGTTGGAGCAGAGCGGACGCAACAAGAATTTTTCCACACATTTAATGCTCTGCATCAAGCTAATAAACAAATAATTATTAGTAGTGATAAGAGTCCTGATGATTTAAAGAAAATAGAAGAGCGACTTAGAAGTAGGTTTATGTGGGGACTTCCAGTTGATATTTATCCACCAGATTTTAACCTTCGGTGTGAAATAATTAAAGCCAAGGTAAAAAATACGAGTATTGAAAATAAATTAACACCAGATGCAATTGATTATATTGCTAATTCTTGTGTTAATGATGTTAGACATATTGAAGGAACAATTAATAGATTGCTCGCTTATTCAGCGATGATGGTTCCCGATAAAATAACGCTAGATTTTGCAAATGAAGCTTTGAGGGATTATGTTAATACAAATATATATATCAACAATTCGATTGCTTCAATTCAAAATGTTGTGGCGGAATATTTCAATATATCGGTGGATGATTTAAAAAGTAAGAAAAGAACTAATAGTGTTGTTAGACCAAGGCATATTGCAATGTATTTATGTCGCGAGGAAACGGATGAAAACTTAGCTAAAATTGGACTAGAATTTGGAGGTAGAGATCATTCAACTGTATCAACAGCAATTGATAAGATAAAAGAAGAATTAGAAACCAACGATAGTCTTAATAATATGTTGAAAGAAATTAAAACTAAGTTGCAATAATGTTGATAAGTTGAAGTGAAAAAAATGCCGAAATATGAAGAAAAAAGTTGATAAATGGAAAGTTATCAACATTAATAACACTATTATTAATATAAATAATAAATATATAAGAAAGAAGGAGAGAAAAATATGAAATGGAGTATTGAAAAAGGAGTTATTTTAGAAGCATTAAATAATGTTACAAAAGCATTATCACAAAGAACAACTATACCAGTATTAAATGGAATAGTATTTGATGTTAGTGAAAAGGGAATTGAACTTATGGCTAGTGATACAGAACTAACTATTAAAGTAATGATTGAAGAAAGTGACATTAAACATTTAGAGGGTAGTGGAAAAATAATTATTCAAAGTAAATATTTTATTGATATGATAAGAAAAATGCCTGCGGATGTTATTGATTTTGAAATAGAAGATAATTTAAAGATAAAAATATCAACCCCTAATAATCAATATCGACTTAATTGTTATAATCCAATGGATTATCCAAATATTAATATGGAAAGAGGTAGTGATGCTATTAATATACCTGCAAGTGTTTTAAGAGAAATTATTAATCAAACATCATATGCATTATCTACTCAAGAAGTAAGACCATTACTTACAGGTATTAATTTTAAAATAAATGGAGATATATTAGAATGTATTGCTACAGATTCTTATCGTTTATCTAAAAAAAATATTAAGTTAGATAGTCCGGTAGAAAAACTTATTAATATAGTTATACCTGGAAGAAGTATTACAGAACTTGAAAAAATAATTAGTGATGAAGAAAATGTGGAAATTCATGTATTTACCAACAAAATATTATTTATCTATAAAAATATAAGTGTTCAAAGTAATTTACTTAGTGGATCATATCCAGAAACAAGTCATTTTATACCTAATGATTTTGCATATATGATTAATTTAAATTTAAAAGAATTCTTTGATGCGGTAGATAGAGCAAGTATATTAGCTCAAAATAAAGAAAGAAATATTATAAAGATGCATATTGAAGATAAAGATATGATTATTACATCTTCTTCAAGTGAACTTGGAATAGCTGAAGAAAAATTACATATTGATTGTAATAATAAAGAAAAAATTGAAATATCATTTAGTTCAAAATATATGATGGATGCCTTAAAGGTTATTAAAGAAGATAATATATTGTTATTAATTAATACTGATGATAAACCAATTTTAATTAAACCTGTTACAGATGAAACACTTTTAGAGTTAATTTTACCTGTAAAAACTTATTAAAAAACTTAAAAATATTAAAAAAAGGAAGAAAATTGATGTTTTCTTCCTTTTTTCGACAAAATTTTTAAGTTCTTTGTAGTAGAATAGAGAACTTAAAGAGGGATGTATATGGATTATATTATAAATAAGAATACTATTTTTATGGAATTTAATGGGGAAAGCACTGTTATTTATGAAGATAGCAAAAAAGTTTTTTTTAAGGGCGATAAAGAAAATGATATTTTAAATGATAGTTGTATTTATTATGGAAGTACATTAAAGGGAAGAATTGTTAGTTGTAAGAGACTTATCAACACAAACTATAAAGTTCCAATATTAATTAGTGAAAAAAATAATTTGTTATTTTTTTATATTAAAGATAATGATAATGTTTATTGGTTTAATTTTTTAAGTATTAAAAGTTATCATAAGGTTGAAAATAAAATATTAGTAATTTTTAATAATGGTCAAAGATTATTGTTGAATGTAAGTTATACAATTTTTCATAATCAAATACTTAGATGTAGTAGATTAATGGTTGTTTATAGTACTAGATAGAAATTTATTATTAAAAGTCTAATTTATCTTTTAAATGGCTTAATTTTGTGATATAATTAATATGTATATAGGTATACATATCTATGATAAATTTTTAGTAGCAATCTTTAAAGGGGGCAAAAAGTGAAAATTGATAATATTAGTTTGGTTAATTTTAGAAACTATGAGAAATTAGATGTTAGCTTTGGAAAGTCTTTAAATATTTTTTATGGAAAGAATGGTAGTGGAAAAACTAATTTAATTGAAGCAATCTATATTTTAGCACTTACTAAATCTTTTAGAATAAGTAATGATAAGCTACTTATTAAAAAAGGAAGTATTAAAAGTAAGGTTAGAGGAGAAATAATTAAAAATGATGATTCTACGAAATATGCAGTTGTAATTAGTAATGAAGGTAAAACTGTAGAAATTAATGATACAAAAGTAGATAAAATAAGTGATTATGTATCAAGAATTAATATAATACTTTTTAATCCAGTAGATACCAGATTGATTGATGAGGCACCTGTTGATAGAAGAAAAATGCTTAATATAGAGATTAGTCAATTAAATAAAGAATATTTAATTATTTTAGCTAATTATAATAGGATTTTAAAACAAAGAAATTTTTATTTAAGAAGTATGTATGTTAATGGAAATAATGATACTAATTATTTAAATATATTAACTAATAAGCTAATTGAATATGGACTTTTAATTAATAAATATCGGAGTGAATTTATCCAAAATATTAATAAATATATAACAGAAATATATAGTAATATTTTTAAGAGTGGAGAATTAAAAATCAAGTATGTTTCTAATTATAATAATAAGAACAGTAGTAAGTTACTAAAAAGTTATCAACAAAATTATAAGAAAGAAATGGAAGTTGGTAAGACTTTAATAGGAATTCATCATGATGATATTTTATTTTTTCTTGATAATTATAATTTGAAAGAATGGGGTAGTGAAGGACAAAGAAAAAATGCTATTATATCCTTTAAACTTGCAGAAATTAAAGTAATAAATGAGATAAAAAAAATAAATCCGATATTAATATTAGATGATTTATTTAGTGAACTTGATAAAGAAAAAATAGGTAATATATTAAAATTATTAGATGAAGATGTACAAACATTTATAACTACTACCGAAATTAATAAAGTAGATAAAAAAATATTAAAGAAAGCAAAAATATTTGAAGTAGATAATGGAAAACTTAAGGAGGAAAAACATGAATAAAGAAACACATTATACTGATGCGGATATACAGGTTTTAGAAGGACTTGAAGCAGTTCGTAAAAGACCTGGTATGTATATTGGATCAACTGGAGAAAAGGGACTTCATCATTTAGTTTGGGAAATTGTTGATAATGCTGTAGATGAAGCATTAGCAGGTTTTTGTGATGATATTGAAGTAATTGTTGATAAAGGCGATGTTATTGAGGTTCGAGATGATGGACGCGGTATTCCAACTGGAATTAATGAAAAAACTGGTTTATCAACAGTTGAAACTATATTTACAGTACTTCATGCTGGAGGTAAATTTGGTGGTGAAGGCTATAAGGTAAGTGGAGGACTTCATGGTGTTGGAGCTTCAGTTGTTAATGCCTTATCAAAATGGTTAGAAGTTAGAATTTATCGTGATGGTAATGTATACTTTCAAAGATTTGAAAATGGAGGACATCCTGTTGAACCTTTAAAAATAATAGATTCTTGTGATATTGATAGAACTGGAAGTACAATAAGATTTGAACCAGATGAAACAATTTTTCGGGAAACTACCCATTATGATTATGATATATTATATAAGAGATTACAAGAAATTGCTTTTCTAAATAAAGGACTTAGAATAAACTTATATGATTTAAGAGAAGATGATAAACATGATACATTCCTATATAATGGAGGAATTATTGAATATGTAGAGATGCTTAATAAGAATAAAACTGTCTTACATGAAGATGTTATTTATTTAAGTGGGGAAGAAGATGGAATATTTTTTGAAGTAGCTTGTCAATATAATGATGGATATAATTCAAATATTTATTCATTTACAAATAATATTAATACTTATGAAGGTGGTACTCATGAAGATGGGGTAAAACTTGCTTTAACTAGAGTTATTAATAAGTATGCTCGTAATAATAAAATATTAAAAGATAAAGATGAAGCTTTAACGGGTGATGATGTTAGAGAAGGTTTAACAATGATTATTTCTTGTAAGCATCCAGATCCGCAATTTGAAGGACAAACAAAGACAAAGCTTGGAAATAGTGAAGTTAAAAAAATAGCTAGTGATGTTTTTGGTAATGGATTTGAAAGATATTTAATGGAAAATCCAAATATTGCTAAGATAATTATTGAAAAAGCATTATCGGCATCTCGGGCGAGAATTGCGGCGAAGAAAGCTCGAGAAACTGTTAGAAGAAAAGGAGATCTTGAAATTACTGCTTTTTATGGAAAACTAACTGATTGTAAGAGTAAGGATCCAAGCGAATCAGAAATTTTCTTAGTCGAAGGGGATTCAGCTGGTGGTTCTGCTAAAAGTGGTAGAGATTATATGACCCAAGCAATCCTTCCTTTAAGAGGTAAGATTTTAAATGTTGAAAAAGCTAGACTTGATAGAGCTTTAAGTAACGAAGAAATAAAAACAATAATTACAGCATTTGGTACAGGTATTGGTGATGAATTTGATTTATCAAAGTTAAGATATGACAAAATTATTATTATGACCGATGCCGATGTCGATGGATCACATATTAGAGTATTGTTACTTACTTTGTTTTATCGTTTCTTTAGACCAATTGTTGAAGCTGGTCATGTTTATGCTGCAATGCCACCGTTATTTAAAATTACCCATGGAAAAACTATTAAATATGTAGTTGATGAAAAAGAAAAAGATGAATATTTAGCAAGTTTACCTGCCAATGTGAAGGTAGAAATTGCTCGTAATAAAGGGCTTGGAGAAATGGATCCGGATGAACTTAGAGATACAACAATGTCTAAAGCTACTAGAACTTTGAAACAAATTACAGTGGATGACTTGCAAGCTGCGGATGCGGCATTTGAAAAATTAATGGGTGAAGCAGTAGAACCAAGAAGAGAATTTATTGAACAAAGAGCTGGTTTAGCTAATCTAGATTTATAGGGAGGTTATAATGGATAGAATAGTACAAAATAATATAGTTGAAGAAATAGAACAGTCATTTATCGACTATTCCATGAGTGTTATCGTATCAAGAGCGATACCTGACTTACGAGATGGCTTAAAACCAGTTCATAGAAGAATACTTTATTCAATGTTTGAATCTGGATATTTACCAAGTGCTCAATATAAAAAATGTGCGAGAGTAGTTGGGGATGTAATGGGTAAATATCATCCTCATGGTGACTCCTCAATATATGAAGCATTAGTAAGAATGGCTCAAGACTTTAGTTATCGTTATATGTTAATTGATGGTCATGGAAACTTTGGTAATATGGATGGTGACGGAGCTGCTGCTTATCGTTATACCGAATCAAGACTTTCCAAAATTTCTTTGGAATTACTTCGAGATATTAATAAAAATACAGTAAATTTTGTGCCAAACTTTGATGAATCACTAGAAGAACCTGAAGTTTTACCAAGTAGATATCCAAATATTTTGGTAAACGGAACTATGGGGATTGCTGTTGGTATGGCAACAAATATTCCACCACATAATTTAGGTGAAGTAATTGATGGTTGTGTTGCATATATAGATAATCCAGATATTGATACTGATGGTTTAATGCAATATATTAAAGGTCCTGATTTTCCAACTGGTGCAATTATTTTAGGTAATTCTGGAATAAAAAAAGCTTATGAAACTGGTAAAGGAACTATAACTATAAGATGTAAAGCAGAAATTGAAGAAGAAGGAAATAAGCATCGTATAGTAATTACGGAAATTCCTTATGGAGTAAATACTTTAGAATTAAAAAAACGTATTGGAGAATTAGTTCGAGATAAAGTATTAGAAGGTATTTCTGATTATCATGAAGAAACTAATTTAGAAAATGGTATAAAAATCGTTATTACTTTAAAAAAGGAAGCAAATGGTAGTGTAGTTCTTAATAATTTATATAAACATACTCAATTACAAACATCTTTTGGTATCAATTTGCTTATGATTGATAATGGTACACCAAGAACTTTGGGATTAAAAGATATAATTTCTAAATATATAGATTTTCAAAGAGAAGTTATAATTAGAAGGACAAAATTTGAATTAGATAAAGCAGAAAAAAGAGTACACATCTTAGAAGGTTATAAAATTGCTTTAGATAATATTGATGAAGTAATAAGAATTATTAAAGAGTCTAAAGCTGATAGTGAAGCTAAAGAAAAATTAATGAGTAAATTTGGCTTTAGTGAAATTCAAACAGATAATATTTTAGAATTAAAATTACGTCGTTTGACAGGTTTAGAAAGAGAAAAAATTGAAGAGGAATTAAATGCTTTACATATCGAAATTGATCGTTTAAGAGGTATACTTGCTGATAATGAAAAGGTTCTTGCTATCATTAAAGAAGAAATGTTAGATATTAAATCTAGATTTGGTGATGAAAGAAGAACAAAAATTGATATGACAGCAATAGATTATATTGAAGATGAATCTTTAATTCCAGTGGAAGATGTATTAGTTGTTCTTACTCACAATGGGTATATAAAGAGAACTACTGCTGATACATTTAAATCACAAAATCGTGGTGGTGTAGGAATTAAAGGTATGGCAACAAATGATGAAGATTTTGTTGAACAAATGATTAACATATCAACACATGATTCTACTTTATTCTTTACAAATAAAGGAAAAGTTTATCGAATTAAAGGCTATGAAATACCAGAATTTAGTCGTCAATCAAAGGGAATACCAATAGTTAATTTACTTCCAATTGAAAAAGACGAAAAAGTTAATGCAGTTATCAACATTAATGATGAAAATGTCGGAAAATATCTGTTATTTGCAACAAAACAAGGTATTGTTAAGAAAACATTATTAACAGAATTTGTTAATATCCGTAACAATGGAAAGATTTGTATTACTTTACGTGATGATGATGAATTAATTGATGTTAAGATGACTGATGGTAATAGTTTAGTTTTACTTGGTAGTAATGCTGGTAGAATGGTTAAATTTAATGAAAATGAAATTAGAGTAATGGGTAGAACAGCTAGTGGAGTTCGGGGAATTAACCTAGAAAATGGCACCTGTATATGCTTAGAAATAGTTAATGATGATGATCTTATTTTATTAGTTACTGAAAAGGGTTATGGTAAACAAACTTATGTTCGTGATTTTAGACAAACAAAACGTGGAAGCAAAGGCGTAAAAGCCCTAAATATAACTGAAAAGAACGGAAATTTAGTAGCAGTAAAAATAGTTAGACCAGATAAAGAACTAGTAATTATGACAGATTCAGGAATGACAATGAGAATGCCTTTAGATCAAATATCAGTTTTAGGAAGAGTAACCCAAGGCTTAAGACTTATCAACTTAAGAGAAAATCAAAAAGTTTCTACAATAAGTTTGGTAGATAAAGTAGAAGAAGAAACATCTATTTCAGACGATGTAGCGGAAGAAACAACATTAACAGACGAAAATAACTAGTATTTTTAAAACAACACATAAAGTGTTGTTTTTTTTTGTATGCTAAATTTTCCCAGAAGTTAGCCAAAAAACACATCATTTTTAAATTTTTATTAAATTATTTTATAAGTTATCAACATTATTTTTGAGCTGCAACGTTTACTATTTAAATATTATATTTATCTTTTTAGTTAACATAATGTGTCAACATTTAGTTTCTGTAGAAACTATGTTTCACGTGAAACATTGAAATTATTTGTAGTTTCAATAATATTATTATTGAAACTTTAATAAACAAAATATTTTATATAATACATTGATAAATTTTTTTATTAAAGTATATTAAGATAATTTAATATTTATACTTTATTATATAAATTTTATTTTGTAGTTAATGTTCCACGTGAAACATTAACAATTGTTATTGTGATTTATTATATATAAGAAAAATATTATTAATTGTTTATTATATATTAAAGATATTTTATAACAAATCATACAATGTTTCACGTGAAACATTGTGTTGATAACTAGTATTAATACTGTTTATAATTTATTTAAATAGTTTCATTAGTATAATTAATATATTTTATTATTATCGTGGTTGCTAATGTTTCACGTGGAACATTATGTTGATAAATAGTATTTCCTTGATGATCAACGATTTATTCAATGGTATAAAGATGATGATATTTACCACCAGAAGCAATATTACAGTAGATATTTGAAAGATTATAAATGTTTGTATTAACTGTTCCAAGTGCTAAAGAGGCGTTGTTTTTAGCGCTGATTCCATAGGATTTAAGAAAATCTCTAAGATTTTCTGTACCTAAAAATAAATGTGTTTTTACAGCATAAATATTATCGCTGACAGCAATAGCTTGAGCAAGTGTGATTTCTTGATAAGCGTATTTTTGATGAAAATTAGCAGGAGAGTAAGTTGTATTGTTACTTAATTTAAAGGTCGTTGGTTCGCATAGAAAACGTGTAGAGGGGGTAAATCCGTTTTCTAAGGCTAAATAATAGAGAAAAGGTTTCACTGTACTTCCTATTTGTCTAGAAGCATGTATTGCACGATTATATTGAGAATTAGCGTAATCTTTACCACCAATCAAGGCTTGTAATTGATTGGTTTTAGGATTTGCAACCGTAAAAGCGCATTGTAGATCACCTTGTATTTTCTTTTCTTTAATAAGATCATTTAAAGTATTTTGATATTCACTGTTAAAAGAAGTATAAATATTTAATCCTTTATTTAAATATTGATTATTATAAAAACCTAATTCCTCTAATTCTTCTAAAACAGTATCCTTATAATAATAAGTAGACATATTTTCATTAAGTGAATGTTCACTTGCTAAATTAAGAGTTTGTTTTTGAGTGGTCTCTAAAATACTTTGAGTAATCATTTGATTATCATACATAGCTTTTAAAACAAGACTTTGTCTTTGTTTAGCTCTTTCTTTGTTTAAAATTGGTGAATAATATTGGGGACCATTGACAACCCCTGCTAACATGCTTGCTTCATTTAAAGTCAATTCTTTTGCTTTTTTACCATAGAAATACTGGGACGCATTTTCAATGCCATAAATTCCATGTCCAAAATAGACATTATTGATATAACCTTCTAAAATTTCCTTTTTTGATAAATGCGTTTCTAATTGTAAAGTAAAAAAAGCTTCTTTTACTTTACGAGACCAAGTCTTTTCATTTGTTAAATAAAGAAGACGAGCGTATTGTTGGGTTATTGTGCTAGCACCTTGAGAAATTTTCCTTTTTAGGACATTTGTTTTTATTGCCCGGGAAATTCCGACATAATCAAACCCATGATGACTATAAAAACGTTTATCTTCAATAGCAACAATTGCTTTTAAAAAATAAGGACTAACATCATCAATTGAAACATATTGCCCACTATAATTATTGACACTTTGATAAAAAATCTTATTTTGATCATCATAAAGCTTTATGTAACGATCTTTATTAAGTTCAGGTTTTCCTACACAAAAGGCAATAACATACATCAAAAAAAGAAATGAGAAGAAAAAATCAGTAACACATTTGTTCCTTTAAGCGGATAAGCTGCCCATGTAGTTCCTCCATACCTAAAAGTAATGTAGGCATGAGGAATTACAACATTAGCATCCTTTTTAGATTGTGCATAAAAGCTGAAGAACCATTTATTATTTTTCTTTGTAATAATCTCTGTATTCCATATCCATGGATAATATGTTTGCTTCAATCTCATTTTATTGAATTTTGGATTAAATTTAGTCCAGCGTGCATGGACTTCCTTGTAATCAGACTGAATTTCCTTTGCCAATTCGGTCAATGTCATTGTTGGTAAAATCATATTAATAAATATTTAGAATTGAGATTAATAATCACACAACCAAACATATTATAGCGAAGATAATGATTATAATTAGAATAATACGCATTTTATTGCTGTTTTCCTTAATATCAGAATTTGTGACTTCCACTTGAGAGCTATTTTGTTTATCCATGCAATTAAATGATACAAACTTCTCGCCAGTGTTTAACCAACTAATTTGGCTTGGTACTAAATTCTTTACTCCTATTGTTGTATTAACAATCTTAAGATTGGCTGATTTAGGATTAATTATATTTTTCATTGGCATTATCCACATTCCAGAACATTCAAAGGCATGATTTAAAGTTACCACAATTAAATAATCTGCATTTTTGCCTATTAGATTGTTTATTCTTCTTGTTTCAGAAGTCCGTCTTTCACTATCATATACTCGCCTTGTTTTGATTTCAAAAGTTAATCCTCCTTGACCTATTGCATCAAGTCCCTTCTCATTCTTATTGCTAGATAATTTTAGGTTCAAACGTTTACAAGCATAATATTCTCCAATATCCCCTACTACTTTACGGCTTCTAATAATCCCTTCTTTTTGTAAATTCAAGTAACTTTGAGCAAAATTTCTGATAGCGACTTGTTCTTTTTGAAGTAATTTTAATCGAGCTATATTCTGAGAAAATGAAAGCACAGAAGAAGCGCCAATAATGTATTCTTCCGTATTAATTTTATTAGAAGGGATTTTTAATATGGATATAGGATTGTAATATATATCAAAATATACAACTACAAGATAGTCAAAATCTTGATATTTTAGATTAGAAATATGATGAGTAAAATTATTGTTAGATATAACTTTAGATTTAATTTGATATTTATAGCCTTTAGGACATACTCCATCGTATGCTTTTGTGGATTTACCAGCTAAACTTAGTTTAAAATACTTGGAGGCAATAAATTCTCCTATTTCTCCAGTAAAGCTATCTGTACGAATTATTCCTAAAGTGAAAAGTTTATCACTGCAATTGGCTAATTCTTTTAATAAAGTTTCTCTAACTGCTGTTTGCTTTTCCATGAATAAAATTTTATTGTTTTATTAATGGCTATAAAGGTAGAAATAAATAAAGTATTAGCAAATTTTGGATTCTTATAATTAGTCCAGCTAAATTATTGATGAATTGATTTACTATTGTGTTTATGCCCAACTCAAAAATATAGGTACTTAAAATTCATACGCCCCACCCCTTTTATTGAGGAAGTGTTTCTATTTGGAGTTTATGAAGTGATAGAGTGAAATATTTGATTTGTCAGTGAGCGTATCAAATGTATATCGTGCATAAGCCCCTTCTATTACCCAAAATACCCCTCACCAATCATTAGGAAAAATGAAAGGATAACATGAATCGCTATTCAGCCCACAAACCTTTTGAACTTCTGAAATGTGCGGACTTATCAACGATTTGTATATGTCTACATATAAAGATGCACAAAGGAAAGTGAATGAATAGTGCTTCATGTTAAGCCCTCATTTTGTCCTTAAATACACTATTTACTAATCTATTATTATGCGTATGGAGAATTTAAAGATTTTATTGACGTTTGGAATAATTCTAATTGTGCCAGTAGTCTTAATGCCACAGTTCTTTATTGGATTATTAATACTGATTGTGGCTTGCTTAGTTTTCAGACAGAGGAATTTCTATTATTAACTAAATAAATTACAGATTATGGAATCAACATTACAGATTATGCCAGTGCAGAGAACTAGTAGAAACTTTGGTGAATTTGCAGAAGATGCAACTATAGTAGTAGAAGAGTCTGTTGTTAAATCTAGCGTATCTTTCTTAG
>UREA01000010.1 GCA_900546715.1 uncultured Mycoplasmatota bacterium
GTCTTGGTGGGTACGGTCCATATGGCGGATATGGTGGATATGGGGCAACATTATATATTGGTCTTGGACGAGTTAGTCCTACTGCTGCTCCACCAACTAAGGCACCAGTTAAAAATGGAAATACAAAACGATCATTATTATTCATAGGTTGATACACTCTATTATATTTTGGATTCATAAGAAAACTCCTTTCATAATATTGTATGAAAGAAGACTACTTTGTTTAGTTTAATCGCCTAGAATAAATTCTTTTCTTAAATCATTATATAAAGTTATTTTATCATATTTTATATTTAATTTATTTAAATTTTTAATAATAATGTCTTGTAATTCGGTATTATTAAAATATATTTCAAATTTAGTAGTTTCTTCAATTAAAATAACTAAATTACAATTACTTTTCGAAAGTTCATATTGATTTTTAATATTAATTATTTTATCATCTTTATTAAATACCAAGATATTAGCCATTAATATTAAGTACTTTTCATTGCTATTAATAATATTTTCTAATAATTCTCCCGAAGTTTTCTTTAAAAATTTAGATTTATCTTTAATATTAAAATAAATATCTTGTTCTTTAAAATACCAATTGTATTCTTTATAATTTATATTGTTAAGCAAATCTTTTAAAACATTATCCCATGTTACATTTAATTCAAATCTTATTCCAATCATTATTCCTCCATCTACAATTTTAATATATCAATAAATTTATTAAATTGCAAGAAAAAAGACTTATTATTTCATAAGTCCTAAAAAGTAATTTTTCTTACCCTTCTTTATTAGCAATACTTTTTCATCAATAGCATCGCTTTTAGTTATTACTTTTTCTAAATCAGTTTCTTTTTTGTTGTTAATACTTATAGCATTACCACTAATCATTTCGCGAGCTTCTCTTCTACTGCTTACAATTTTGTTATTTACAAGCATATCTATTAAACTTGTGTTATCTTCTACTTCAAATGTTGGAACATCTTTAATTGAAGAAATTATTTCATCACTTGATAAGTTCCATATTTTATCAGAGAATAAAGATTCACTAATATTTAGAGCTTTTTCATATTCTTCTTTACCATGTAAAAAAGTAATCATTTCTTTTGCTAAAGCTTTTTGAGCTTTTCTTTCTTCAGGATGTTCTTTAACTTCTTTTTCTAAAGCTTCTATTTCTTCTTTACTTAAGAATGTTAATTTTTTCAAGTATTCAATTACTTTTTCATCTTCAGTGTTAATAAAATATTGATATAATTCATAACTTGATGTTTTATTTATATCTAGCCATAATGCTTCACCAGATTCGCTTTTACCAAATTTAGTGCCATCAGCCCGAGTAATTAGAGGTACTGTAAAGCCATAACATTTAACATCAGCTCCATGAATTTTACGAATTAATTCTAAACCTGAAGTGATATTTCCCCATTGGTCTTGACCTCCGACTTGCATTGTTACACCGTGTTCTTCGAAAAGTTTTAAAAAGTCAATTGATTGCAGTATCATATAAGAAAATTCTGTATAAGTAATACCAATATCTAATCTTCTTTTTACGGTATCTTTAGCAAGCATGTAATTAATATTAAAGTATTTACCATAATCTCTTAAGTAATCGATTGCTTGCATATTACAAAGCCAATCAGCATTATTAACAATTTCTACATTGCTTCCTAAGATAGTACTAACTTGATTTTTAATACATTCAATGTTATGAGCAACCGCTTCTTTGCTAATCATTGGGCGTTCAACATTAGGTTTAGGATCTCCGATTAAACCTGTACCACCACCAGCAATAATTATTGGAGTGTGTCCAGCTTCAAGTAATCTTTTAGATGTGGCAATTACGGTACAATAATGTCCTATATGAAGACTATCACCAGTTGGGTCTACCCCAATATAAAACTTCAGACCTCCTTTGTTAATAGCATCTTCAACATCAGGACTTGTAACATCATTAATAAGTCCTCGCCATTTTAAATCTTCAAATACTGTCATAAAATTCCCTTCTTTCTAAAAATAAAAAAGGATAGTACCCAAAGGAGTGCATTAGCACGGTACCATCCTTTTTTTAGCTTAATTTTCCTTAACGCGGATTAGACGCATCAGCTCTGGAGTCGTAAATTCCATTCATCACTGATTGCTAGTATTATATCATATGCTTGAACTTTTTTTCAAGTACTAACTGTTACAATCTATGCATATTGTGCAACTTTGCATGTAACTTGTTAAACGAGATTTTAAATCACTAACTTCTTCTTCAGTCCAGTAATCGTCAGGATTTGTAAATCCACCAGTATCAAGTGAAGTTTCATCATCAAAACCTACGATAGTACCATTATTAACAAATATTACCGCTGGAACATAAATTCTTTGGTTACCTTCTTCATCATCTGTTAAATAGCCATCAAGTAATTCTACTATTTTTTGATAATTTTCGGAGTTGTTGCTTCTGTCTTCTCTAATGTTATAATAAAGTATTTCATTTACACCAACACTTTTAGCTACATCATTTAAATATGGAACATAAGCATTACACCACTGACATTCTGGAAAACCTAAATAAACTATACCGCTACCATCATCTAAAACATCAATGATTTCATCAACAGTAGCATAAGTAAAGACATTATCATCAGGCATGCTTGGATATTCTTCTGCAAACTTTTCAGCATCAGTTGGAGTTGTTTCAACATTTTCTTCATTATTATCACGAACAAGTAAGAAAACTACTACTCCGATTAATATAACAATGATAGCAACAAGGCCAATAATTAATCCTTTATTTTTCATACACTTTCCCTCCATATAAAAAGGGTATCACTAAACAGGTAATATTGTCAATAAATCTTAAATTTATTTCACTAAACTTTCCGTTTACTTATGATTCATCACAAGTAGGTATTATTTCTAAAGGTATATCATAAGTAATAGTTTTATTGTCTTCTGTTAAACCATTAATTTTAATAAAAACATTAGCGCAAACTTCACTTTCACAAGTACAAGTATAATTATTAATATTAAATCTAATGTTTTCTAAATAATGTGATAAACTATAACTAGTATCATTTTTCTTTTTTAGATTACCATATTTAGCAAGTCTTGTTTCTGTATTATCATTTTTTTCATATAATATACATTCTACTGCAATAAATTCTGGCTCTTCAGCCGCTCCACAATATTCTATGTCAGATATGTATATAGATTTTTTAGTATTGTTATATGCAATAACACCATCAATATTAAATGAATCATTGCTACATGCAAGAGATGAAAAATTAAAAGAATCTTGATCTTGTGATACATAAAGCCCAAATATAGTTGTACAAATTGATAGTACTACTAAAGTTATAGCTACTCCAATTGCTATTTTTTTACCATTGTTTTTTTCTTCACCTTCGATTAGTTCTGTAATACTTACATCAAATTCTTCACTTAATTTTTTCAAAAGTTCGATATCTGGTACACCTCGCCCATTTTCCCATTTAGAAACAGCTTGGGCAGTTACATTAAGTTTATCCGCTAACTCTTTTTGAGTTAAATTATATTTTTTCCTTAAATCATAAATAAATTTACCTATTTTTTCTGAATTCATATTACCACTCATAAAGATTATACCAAAAAAATGGTTAAATATAAAGTTTTTTGTTTACTTATTAAGTAAATAAGAGTACAATTAGTTGGGTGATTGAAATGAATGAATTTTATGAATTAAAAATTAGTGATGCTTATGCATGGGTAAGACATAGTGATGAAGATAGTATTTATTTTACTAAAGAAAAAATTAGTAATATGACATTACTTCTAGAGCGTCTTTATCCTTATGAATCTGGATTCTTATATATTGATTTTATTACGGGAAGACAAATAGTTATTGAGTCTACTGATAGTGCTAGTCTAATATTTCCTAGTAGAATATTTGTTCCAAATACATTATCTAAAATAACAAAAGAAGAAATACTCCAAAAATCCTTTGATATTTTAGATAATGATGAACTTAATTATTTAAATATTAGTGAAGATATATTATATAATAGTGCTTTTTGTGAAATTATTTCTAAAAGAGATAATACCCAAACTATACCTATATCTTTAGTAAAAGAAGAAATAGAAAAATATAAAAGTAGAACCATAAAAAAGAACTAAGTCAAAAAAAGAATGATTTAGTTCTTTTTCTTAAAATAAAAAGCCCTAAAAATAGGACTTAAATATCAATCTGGTGGAGAATGTGGGGACTATATACCTATTTTATACATCAATATTACATCATATAAAAGTATTAAAATAAATATATAATAATTATATAAGATATTAATATATAATTTATTTTAATATTTTACGAGGTAAATTACGAGGTAAATTACGAGGTAAATTACGAGGTAAATTACGAGGTAAAATATTAAAAAAGCATTTCATATCAAAATTGTTTCATAAAAAAAAGACCTAGCCAAATTGACTAGGTTTTTATTATTCTTGAAATCCATATTTCTTAAGTGATTCTAAAGTGATTGGACCGAAATAACCATCAACAGTAGAATCATAATTTCCTTCAAGTTTAGCTCTTCTTTGGAACTCTTTTATACTAGATTTTATATTTGGACCATAGACTGGACCTAATGCTTTTTCAGCCTCGTGTTACAGCACGGGGCATTTTTTTCATATCGTCTAATGGTCTCTCTATGAACATTTAATTTTAAAGCCAATTCAGCACAAGTTAAATTATTACTTGCCCTTAATTCTTTTAATCTTTTAGCTATCATACTTTCAAGAACATCATTATTAATTTTCATATTTTTCCTCCTCTATCTACTAACATTATATAATGGCAATTTGCCATTGTCAACAAAAAAATGACATTTTGCCATGATTTTGTTGTAAAGTGTGCATTTTTGGTATATAATTATATTTAAGAAGAGGGATAATTATGATAGAAAATAACAATTTTACAAACTCAAATGTAAAATACTTACGAGAGAAAAAGAAAATATCTCAAGAGAAGATGAGTAAAGAATTAAAAATAAATCAAGCAACCCTAGCAAAATGGGAATCAAACACAAGAAAAATAACTTTAGAATGGGCAATTAAATTATCAAATTATTTTAATATATCAATTGGAGATTTTATTTCAAAGGACTTAAAAAATCAAAATGATTAAATCGCGGCATATTGCGTTTTAATAAATAAAGGTAGTAAAGGAGGTGCAAAAAAGCATGAAGAAATTAATGATGTTAGGAACAATCTTAGTATTAATTTTAGGCTTATCTGGATGTGGTGAAACTATAAGCACAGATGATGACGGAAACAAAAAAACAGAATTTAGCATCCAAGAAACTGCTAATGTTAATGACACTAAAATTCACATTAATTCAGTAACTAGAGTTGATAATGAATGTTCTTGGGAGTACGACGGAGAATGTCAAAGTTATACCGAACCTGAAAATGATTTTTTCTTAGTAATTGATGTTACAATTGAAAATACAGGTTCAGACGAATTAACTATATCATCAATAATGAGTTTTGATTTAAGAGATTCTAATGGCGAAAAAGGTAGTTATGCTTATCTTGACGCTGTAACTAGTCAATTAGATGGAACTTTAATGGCTGGAGACACTCTAAAAGGTCAAATTGCATTTGATGTTAAAGATTCAGAAAGTTATAACTTCTATTATTTAGACAGCCTTATTGATGATCAAATTAAATTTGTCATTAATAAAACAGACATTATGCAATAAAAAAATGCCCCGTGCTGTAACACGAGGCTGAAAAATCACTAGTCTGCTAGGACTTTTAACAAAATATCAATAGATATAATGCTATAGGATTTTTCTATATCATTATATCACATTTAATAAAAAAATAAAATAAGGATGTGATAAAAATGGCTATAATACAAGAAAAAAATAAAAATAAATGGACTAAAGATGGAAGATCATGGTATTACGATACATATTACTATGATTCTTTTGGTGTAAAGAGAGAAAAGAAAAGCAAATTATTTAAATTAAAAAAAGAAGCTGAAGCAGCTGAAAGAGAATTTTTAAGTAATAACGATAATAATGCTGATAATAATAAAGAAATATCATTTGAATATGCATACAATGAATGGCTCGAATTAAAAAAATCAACTGTAAAAATAACAAGTTATTGTCATATTAAAACTATTTTAAACAAGTGGATCTATATAAAATTTAAAGATTTTAAAGATATAAAACGAATTACAGAAGAAAATATAGTATCTTGGAAAAAGGAATTTTCTAAAAACCTTCTAAAGTTAGAATATAAAAATAAAATTATAGGTTATTTTAGAGAGTTTTTGCAATTTTGTTCTGATGAATATGATTTAAGTAGAAAACTTTATAGTAAATTAAATCTTTATAAAATTTCTGTCAGTTCTAAAAAGAATGATGCCGAATGGAATTTTTGGACATTTGAAGAATACCAAAGTTTCATTGAAGTTGTAGATGCGTTTTTTGACAGAGTAATGTTTGAATTTTTATATTATACTGGTGTTAGATTAGGAGAAATGATTGCTTTAAAATGGAAATATGTAAACCTAGAAAAAAATACATTGAAATAAAATATACATTTACTAATAGTGTTGAAGGTAAATCATATGATTTCGTAGATCCTAAAACTAAAAACTCGATTAGAATAATTGAATTAGATGATGATCTAGCAGAATTATTAAAACTACACCTTGAAGAAGAAAAGAAAATTTATGGATTTAATCCTGAATATCTTGTATTTGGAAATATTAAGCATATTTCCCCTACTAATTTTAGACGAATATTAAATAAATATATAGAAAAAGCAAACTGTAAAAAAATAACACCTCATGGTTTTAGACATTCACATGTTAGTTTATTAATTAATTTAGGATGTGATTCCAGAGATGTTGCGGAACAAATAGGAGATACAATAGAAGTTGTAGAAAAAACATATTATCACATGTTTCCAGAAAAGAAAAAGATACCAACTAATAAATTAAATGAGCTAAAATTACGAGGTAAAAACGAGGTAAAACATATTTAAACAACAAAAAAACCCGTATTTACGGGCTAAAATACTTTATTGGTGGAGAATGTGGGATTCGAACCCGCGACCCCCACGGTGCAAGCGTGGTGCTCTAGCCAGCTGAGCTAATTCCCCAGAACAAGAATATCTTACCATATATCGGTAAAATAATCAAGGGCTAAATTAATGTTCTTCAACAATTTTTATTAAGCCTGCTTCAACTTCTTCTAAAGCACGGCCTAATTCCCTTTTGTTTTTGTACTCAGATTCTTTCATTTGAAAGTGTTTTGTTTCTAACATTTGTTTACTTCTAATTGATGCAACATGTACTAATTTGTACTTAGAATCAACGATATTAAGTAATTTATCAATTGATGGATATAACACCTTTCTCACTCCTCTCTCTTTAATATATATAATACCCACTTTGGAAAGTAAAATCAACAAAAAGTTTAAGATTTGACACTAATTTGACACAATTCTCTTAAAGCTTGTAAAATTACAACCATTGCCCAAGTATCTTGCTGGCAATAAATTCTTAGGGCTTCATAATATAAATCATATTCTTCTTTTGTCATTTTATTATAACTAGCATAAGCAACTATCGCTTCAGTTCCATTTTTAACCGTTAAATCTTTGTAGGATAAATCACTAAAAACTGGTAAAGTTTTTTTGATAGAATAAGATCCACTTAAATCTTTGTTGTAATAATTTGGGAGACTTGCTCTTTCTTTATCAAAACCTAATTCTTCATAAAGTTCAGTTTTAGTATTAACTAACCAAAGCAAGTCAAAACCCCGATTATACATTTTCATGAGTTTCTCGCGATATTCTGGAAATATAGCTGCCAGTTCTTTAATACGACCTTTTTCAAAAGCAACATTCTGCGCAAATAAGGTACCTTTATCAGGATCAATATATTTACATAAAGCTTTAACTAATTCTTCTCTTTCATCATTATCAAAAGTTTTAGCTAAAAAGATATAATTATCTTTTTCTTTATCACATACTCCTGGGGCATGTTCAATATGCAAACTAAATTCAAATGGTGATTGAATATAAGGTTTTTCCCCGCGAAACCTTGGCATTGGACAAGGCATTGTTTCAAAATCTAAATGATATATCGGATATTCTAGGGCATTTAGACCTGCTCTTATTTTTTCTGTATCAATATATGGCCTATTAAATCTTAGTGAGTCTCTTTGAATTTCATGTTTTTTACTTGTAATCCATTCTTCAGGTATATCTAACATATTAATATATCCGGCATTGATTAGTTCTAGTCCTTTTAATCTTTCACCATCTAAAGTTTTAAAACCAAAACCATTATTTAAATAATTTAAACTAGAATTTTTTGCTGGAATCATTTTACCGCAGACAGGACCTAGGTAAATACATTCTTTGACTTTTTTTCGTTCACACCACTTACCCATAGGACATGGAGATGCATTTAAATTAAAGAGATATTCTTCTATGCTTGCTTCAGTTTGCCTAATAATATTTTGGTATTCTTCAGTAACTTTGGTCATGTCAAAAAATACTACTATTTCATTTCCTTCATTATCAGGATTGTAAATAGCTTTTTTACCTTCATAAGTACCATCAAAAACATAGTTGTGATTAAGTACTGCTAGATAATAGTGAACATTTTTTAATCTTTCTTCATTATGTGATTCTTTGTATTCACCTTCTAAAATAAATCTTTGAATGGCTAGGTCAAATACATAAGTACCAACAGAACTATATCTATCAAATAATTTTTCTTTTTGTTTTAGATAAGCATCCAAAGGCATTTCACTATCAAGCGGATACCCTTCTATTTCATCTTTTAAATAATAACAATTTTTATCTTTGTCAAAATGAAATATAGAATATTTTTCCCCTTTTTTGTGACTCGCTTTTAAATTAACATATTTATTAGATGTTGTTGCTTTTACTTCAATGATATTTATATCATTATCTACCTCATTATAAATATCGACATAACAAATATATTTAATACCGTTTTTATTAAATTCAAAAGATTCTTGGCTAAAGGTATCTTCCGCATAAACACTTTTGCCACCGAAATATTTTTTAGTTATACGACCCGCTTCAATTTCGACCATTTTATAATAAGGCATCATAGCTTCCATTTGTTTATTGACTTTATTAGTTAAATCAACTTCATAAGTATCATCTTCAAAAATACTACCTAATATTTCTTTTAATTGTTCGCTTTCTTCTTCGTGTTTATATTCTTTATATGTAATATCGGCATCCAGTTTTTCACTTTTTATTTCTTCTAAGGCCGCATATCTAGGACAACGACTGTAATTGATAAAATTAGTTTTAGTAATTGCCATTTTATGCTAAAACCTCAGCAGTTATTACATCATCTTTATTAGTAATTTTAACTCTTAAATCATTTAGGGTATCTTCACTATTTCTAGGGTCTTCCACTACACCTTCCGAATTAGAAATAATTACATTTGCTAAGGCTAGTTCTTCAACAGTCATATAGACATCACTAGATTCTGCAAATAATTCTTCGTGTCCTTCCGCATATATTACAGCATTTTTTTCAATTGCAGCAATTTTTAAATCATATAAATCTTCTTCATAATTCACATCAAAATCATAAGAAAACATATTGGCTAAGACAAAATAACCAACTGTAAAAACCGCTAAAAGGGCTATTAAACCAACTGATACAGCTCCCCTATTATTCTTCATTTTTCTCCTCCATTTTACTAAATCCCCGATATTCCCATAAAGGAAATTCATCTCTTATTTTCATTATTTCACTAAGCATTTTAGTTTTTAATTTATCTCCCTTAAACTCAAAATATTTAGTTACTGTTTCTTCTAGATTCTCTTTAGCAACTTCTTCTTCATTTAGAGAATTATATAAATATGGAATAACTATAAACTTATCAACAAATTCTATATCTTTATTTCTAAATACATAATTACTTTTTAACATTTTAATAAATTTTTTATAACTTTTAATATTGTGATGATACATTGAATTACCTAATAGAGTATAATCTTTATTAGTAAAATATTTATATTTCTTATTTTTTAAGTAACTATCAATTCTTTTTTTATTAGATAATTTAGTACTAATAATCTTTTTATTATCTATTTTATATTCTTTTTTATAATAATAGTTCATTTTAGGAATAATTAATTCTTTGTCAAGGATACCACTAATTATTATATCGAAATATTTTCTATCAACTACTCCGTAAGCAATAATTACCCCATCAACCAATTTATAAATTCGATCCCATTTTTTAATATAAGTTATAACTTCTTTATCCTTTAATATATTACTAATTAAAACTTTAGTATCTTTAGGTATAATTAGATCTTGTTCTTGAATTAAAATACATTTACTTATTAAATAATTTAAAAAGACTCTATTTTCTAATAAAAAGTCATTATTTATCTTTTTTAATATTAGTTCTTTTAAAATATTATAATCTTCTAAATCTAGAGACATTATAATATACTTAAAATAAGTATTTTGAATTTCTGTTATATCATCAATTAATTTATCCTTTTTAGCATTCTTAGTTTCTATTTTGATGCCACCATATATTTCTCTTAAAGAGTTATAATCATTTATTATATTAATTAATTCATCTTTCTTTAATTTTTTTAAGTAAGTTATATAATTATCTCCTAAAATCATTTTATCCACCCATAATAATTATATAATAAAATAATTTATATTTCCATGGTAAATTTATGAAATATAGAAAAAAAGAAGCCTTAACGACTTCTTGATTCTTCTTGTAAGATGTTTGCTACTAATCTTCTTATGTAATAATGATAATTTTTATATACTAATGGTATATTGTTTTCTTTAAAATAATTCATAACTTCCATTTTAATTTCATCAGTTATTTCAATACCTGAAATACTTAATTTTTCATTTTGAATTCTTTTAAAGAAATCTTCTTCAGATAAAACTATACCACCATATTTTATTGCAAGCTGATTAATGACACTATTTTCATGGTTATTTTTAGGAATACCCGCTTCTCTTAAAACAATATTTAATTTACGAATATCAATATCACAAATGGCATAATAATCTAATATATCCATTTTTCTAACTACACCATTTTCTTCAATACCATTATCATACATATCAATTAAAAGATTTTTAACAACATTCAAATCACTTATTTTTTGCATATTTCCCCCTTAACAGGGATTATGATAACATATTTCTTAGAAAAATGCAAATACAACAAAATAAAAAGGTAAATTCATACCTTTTTAGCAGCATCTGTCAAAGACATTTTCACAAACATTTTCTTCGCAACAAGTATAAGCTGGCTCATAAGTATGTCTATATACATGATGATTTATAATTCTCGTGTTGCAGGGAATAATGTGGGGTACATTGTAACAAATATATCTATGACATACTCTTTCCCTAGGGCATTCATAAACTGGCATACAACCACAACCATAATTCATTCCCATATCCATCCCCATATTCATATTCATACTCATTTCACTAGAACAAGTAGTATGTTCTCCCATAGCTTTTTTATCATAAGCCTTAGCATTTACATCTTCATAACTTTTTTCATTAAAATAATTCATAATCAACATTCCTTTCTAGTGTATATTATGAGTATTTTAAATATGTGTCTAGGGATTTGCACAAAAAAAGACAACTTTTTTTGCCCTTTTCGATTCTTTTGGAAATAAAAATTCTCTGGAATTATAATAATACTGACAACCTGAGATTACTGATAAAATTGTTGCTGCGATTAAAAATAAATCAGCAATTGGCAAGCCAATAAGTTCAAATGGTAAGTTGTAAAATAAAGTTAGGGTTAAACCAACCATCATACAAATTGTTTTAAGTTTTCCAAGGATGGAAGCCGCAACGACCTTACCTTTGTTGCCACTAATCATTTTACAAGAATCTACTACTATATCTCTGGTTATAATAACTACTGGTATAACTACAGAAATAACACGGTTATATGCAAGAACTATGAGTAAACCATTTACTAATACTTTATCAGCAATAGCATCTGCTACTTTACCAAAGTCTGTAACTAAATTATTCTTACGAGCAATGTGACCATCTAAAAAATCTGATAAAGATGCAATTAAGAATAAAATTCCTACAACAATGTATTTTAAATCAACTTGGGAAATGTTTCCTACTTGATAAACTGGCCATTCAACTCCTAGAGAATACCATGGCACTAACATTATTACTAAAATTATTACTGCCATTATAATTCTTGCTATTGTTATTTTATTTGGTAAATTCATACTACTTTCCTCCATAACTTATTGTATCTGTTACATTTTTATTTATTGTTACTTGTTTAACTGACCAAAATACAGCAATACATATCATTAAAAATATAAAAACATAAATTACAATATATACCCAACTATTATATTTTTTACTTTCCCTAGTATAAGGTGATGCAACTTCATCATGATTTTCTTTCTTTTCTTCTTTTAATTTTAATTCAATAGTTTTTTCAATATCTTTTACTGGTATCTTAGAAGTATATTCAAACATATATTCATTGAATTCATCTATTATAGCTTTTTCATCTAAGCCTAAATATTTAGCATAACTTGTAATATACTCTTTTAGCTCAAAAATATCTTTAAAGGCTCCAGTACGACCATCTTCAATATTTTCCAACATTTCTACTTTAATATCTAAATCTTTACTTGCTTCATTCAAACTAACACCTGATGATTCTCTGGTTTCCTTGAGCAACTCACCAATCTCGTTCAAAATCTCACTCCTTTTTTATGAAAATAAAAAAATAATTCTTTATAAGCCATGTTCTGTACTTTCAGGTTATGAAAGTGGCAAATATTTATCTCCTGCAAGCAGGCCCTATTTCAGTTTGATTCCCGAAATAGAACTCCCCGACCATAATTTGGGTTTCTCACTCGTGGGGTTTACCGCGTTCCACTTATCTCGTTTCCAAGATAACTCGTCTCTATGGCACTTTTATATCTACTAAAACCATTTGACAGGTTTCCTCGAAGCCGTTAGCAAAAGCTACCCTAGGTTATTTTTTCCCTAGGCACGAACACTACAAACATCACAGCTTGTGTGAGCATGGACTTTCCTCTACATTACAATATATGCAGCATTTGCCCAAGAATTATTCATTATTACCATAAACAATTTTTTCTAAATTACTAATTCTTTTTAGAAGGTCGACATTACTAATACTCCTTGATGGGGCATTACTAGTAGAATCTACTTCACTTTGCAATCTTCTAATTTCTTGTTTCAATTTAGAATTATCTTCCATTAGATTCTTAATGTCTTTTTCTAATTTTTTAATAATATTTGCATATTCTGTATAATCTCTAATAACCATATCCAAAAACTTATCAACCTCTTGAGGCCGATATCCCCTGGCATCCACCTTAAATTCTTTTTCCAATATTTCTTGTGGTGTTAAATAGAACCTATCATTATACAAAATATCACCTTCTAACAAGAAAATTATATACTATTTTAGATATGTTTGTCAATATGCCAAAAATTTAACCAAAAATTTACTTTTTCTTCTTTTTTTTCTTATCTACTAAATAAGTATTAAGTATTGCCCAATCAATTTTTTCTAACATTTCATTTAAAAAATAATTTATATTCATTATATTCACCTGAAACTATTGTACTATAAACTTTAAATAAATGCATTAACATCGACAAATATCGACAAAAGTTTTATTGTCAAATTAAAGTTAATATTTAGATAGAGGTTTTTAAAAATTCCAATATGTGGTATAATTATAGAGGTGATTTATTTTGTTATATCCAAATAATATTAAAAAAGATTATCAAAAAACCACAACTTATAGTAATCGGGGTATGGATTTAGAAGATATAATTGAAAGTACTAATGAATACTATAGAGATAATGATATAGCATATATTTATAAAAAGCCAACTCCGATTGGAGTTACAAAAGTTGCGTATAGTAATAAAGGTAAAAGAATACAAGATGGATTTTATAAAAGTCCATCAACTCTAGATTTTAATGGACTTTATAAGGGATATTATATTGAATTTGATGCTAAAGTTACCGAAAACAAGACATCTTTTCCAATAAGTAATGTCCATCCGCATCAAATTAAACATATATATAATATAAATAAACATGGAGGTATAGTTTTTTTAATAATTATGATAAATAATAAATATTTTTTATTAATGGGAAGTGTTTTCTTAGATTTTATGAAAAATAATGAAAGAAAAAGTATTCCTTATAAATATTTAGAAGAAAATGCTTATGAAATAAAATTAAGTTTAAAAGGATTAGATTATTTGAAAATAATCGATAAATTTATGGAGGATAGATAATGAAAAAGATAAAAGTTGGTAAATTAAAGGTAAAGAAACCGAAATTAAAGAAAAAAACAAGTACAGAAAATACTAATAAACCGAAGAAGAAAACTAAAACTATTATATTATCAAGTATTTTAGTTCTTGGTATTGCTGTTGTTTCTCTTATTTTAGTATTTGCATTATATATAATTATTACATCACCAAATTTTGATAGAGATGAATTATATTCAAAAGAATCAACAGTACTTTATTATAGCGATGGAGTTACCGAACTTGCTAGAGTTGGTGCCGAAGATAGAGTTTTAGTAACATATGATGAACTTCCTCAAGTTTTAGTAGATGCTATTATTGCCACGGAAGACTCTAGATTTTTTCAACATAAAGGTATGGATGTCTTAAGATTTGTTAAAGCTGCTTTTGGACAGTTACTTGGTAATAGTTCTGCTGGTGGTGCATCAACACTAACCATGCAACTTGTAAAACAAGTTTATACTAATTCAGAAGATGAAGGTCTTGCGGGTATAATTCGTAAATTTACTGATATATATATGGCTATATTTAAAGTTGAAAGCAACTATACCAAAGAAGAAATTATTGAATTTTATGTTAATTCCCAATGGCTTGGTAACGCCGGCAGTGTTAATACTTCGGGAATTTATGGTGTTGAACAAGCTTGTCAATATTTCTTTGGTAAATCAGTATCAGATATATCTTTAGCTGAAGCATCAATTATTGCTGGTATGTTTCAAAATCCAAGAACCCATAATCCTTATAATTATCCAGAAAATGCTAGAGATAGACAAAAAACAGTTTTAACACTTATGGTTAATCATGGTTATATTACAGAAGAAGAAAAAAATGCGGCATTAGCAATACCAATTGAATCACTTCTTGCAACAAAAGATACTAATGACTCTGCTAACCAAGCTGCTATCGACTATATAATGAATGAAGTTCAAGAAAAAACTGGTCAAGATCCATTCTATGTTCCAATGAAAATTGTTACTACAATTGATCCTGAAGTTCAAGAAGTATTAAACAAATTAGAAAGTGGCGAATTATATGAATTCCCTAATGAAACGATTCAAGAAGGTATGGCAATAACTAGTATTGAAGATGGTTCAATAGTTGCCCTATCTGGTGGTAGAAATTATACTGCTTTAGGTACAAACCGAGCAACCATTAGAAGACAACCGGGATCAACTGCAAAGCCATTATTTGACTACGGTCCTTATATTGAATATTTAAATGGTTCTCCAGGAACATACTTCTTAGATGAACCTTATACATACAGTAATGGTACAACAATTAATAACTCTGATAGAGAGTATATGGGACTAATTACAATGCGTTCAGCACTAATTAATTCAAGAAATATTCCAGCTCTAAAAGCTTTCCAAGCTGTATATAATGAAGATCCTGATTATATATCTAATTTCGTTCATAGCTTAGGAATTGATTATGGAGCAGATCTTTATGAATCAGCATCAATTGGTGGTTTTGAAGGAATATCTCCGATTGAAATGAGTGCAGCATATGCTGCTTTTGGCCGCGGAGGATACTATATTGAACCTTATTCATTTACTAGTGCTGAAAACCTAACAACTGGTGAAGTTTATGAATATAAATATGAACAAACAAGAGTTATGAGTGAAGAAACTGCTTATATGATAACTGATATGCTAGTATCTGCTGCTGAATCAGGTGTTGGAGGTGTTGAGGTAAGTGGTACAGACATTGCTGCTAAATCTGGTACATCAAATGTTGATAGAACTTGGGCAGAAAATAATGGTGTTCCAACATCTGCAACTAGAGATGCTTGGAATGTTACCTACTCACCAGAATATGCTATAGCACTATGGATTGGTTATGATAGTACATCAAAAGATAATTATCTAACAGTATCTGTTGGTAATCGTGTTCGTTCCGGAGTAATGAAAGCTGTTGGTTCAGAGGTTTACTCAAGAAATAAAACATTTAGTAAACCTAGTGGGGTTATTGAAGTAGAAATTGAAAAAGAAACTTTCCCATTACAACTTGCTAGTGAATATACTCCGGAAGATATGAGAACTGTAGAATTATTTAAAGAAGGTACAGAACCAACTGATGTATCAACAAGATATCAAAAATTAGATACACCAACAAATGGAAAATATACATTTGATGGAACTACATTAAATTTAACTTGGGATGCAATTAAAACACCTGATGCTATTAATTCAGCATATTTACAAGATTACTTCAATACTTATTATGGTAATCAAGCAAGTAAGTATTACGAACAAAGATTAAGCTATAATAACTCATATATTGGTTCAGTAGAATATCGAATCTATAAGCAAGAAAACAATGGAACACTGACATTAGTAGGACAAACTGCAAACACAAGTTATACTTTAACTCCTACAGAAACTGGTGAAGTTACTTATGTAATAAAAGCATCTTATTCAATATTTACTAATAATGCATCAGATAATTTAGAAATAAAAGTTAATCTGGGAATGGATTCTAATGTTGATGATATAATAAATCCAAAACCTGATGATGACGATGATAAACCAAATAAGCCAACAGAACCTGATGAAAAACCAGATACTGGATTAGAATAGAAAAATCAAGGAATAAACCCTTGATTTTTTGCTATGCAATCCTTATGGGACTCTTAGATGTTCCTGTACCACTTAAATATTGAACTGATGATGTTAAATAGAATGTAGGTCTAACAGATGCTGAAGCATATGCTAAATAATTAATTATATTACCATTTCTACTAATTAACATAACATTTTCACTATTACTTGAATTTGGGGTAATTGTCCATTCATTATTTCCCTGATACAGCCAGTTATTATTTTTATAGTTTGTCATTCCCATAGCTAATGACCAATTACTACTTTCAGTAGAAAATCCATAATCTGAGGCATATAATAACCCTATTTTAGAGTTGTATGATTCATAATTGCCCGAAAAACTTTCTGCTTTATATATATTTAATGGTGTATCTATTGAATTTATACCACCAACAAACCACGTGTGAGTCGAAATTTTTTCTTGCCAATTTGCTGAAAATCGATTTAAAAAAGTTTGGTTTAATTCACTTCTATTAAGACTACTAATATTCCATGAATTGCTACTATAAGAACTTTCTCCTGAACCATTCCAAAAAAATTCCCCATAACTCGTGTTTTTAATTAGTTTTACTTCCGAACCAAACACTCCTATGATTCGATATAAATTGGCACTTGGACATGTTGCAGCATCACTTCCAAAACATACATAGTTATTTGGGTTTGCTCCGGCATATCTGTAACTATTATCTGCGGCTGAATTAGCTAAACTTGATGTATGATAATACATTCCAGACATTTCTGTTCCTGCTTCATTATAATAATTTTTTAAACATGTTGCTAAATTTGTTCCAGTACTACATACATCTGCTAACAATATTGTATCATCGGTTTCGGCATTTATTGTATATACATTTGAATCTACTCCATTGGTATCTGTTACATACACTCTTATATTATAATTTGTTCCAGCATTTAAACCACTAAATGTATGGGTATTTGAACTACTACTTTGGTATGCTCCATTATTTATCGAATACATATATGTTTGAATATTATTTGTTCCTGCTGTTGCTGATACACTTACTGTTATTGCGTTATTTGTTACATTTGTTGCTGTTACGCTGTTAACTGTAGGATTTACATATGCATCTGTTGTTACTTCTATTACTTCTTCATTTGATTCATATCCAAGAGTATCTTTGGCATACACTTGAAAAGTATATGTTGTATTATCATTTAAATTACTAAAGGTATAACTAGATGTTGTACTTTCTTGATATGATTTTCCTCCATCCATACTAAAGTAATATGTAGCTACTGGATTTTCTCCAGCATCTATTGTTACTGATAATGTTACACTATTTGTTGTTTTTGTTGCAAATACATTTGTAATAGTTACTACATTATATAAATCAAAGTATACATAACAAGCATCAGACTTATTAGATAAAAGATTTACTATACCTGTTTCTCTATTCCATCTAAGTTCTCCCCCATTTTCACATCTACTTAATTCCTCATTAAAAGCATAATTACCACTTGGCCATGTATTAGATGTAGATTTAACATAATTACCTGTTTCATCTTCTAACATTAATGTTAGAAATGAATTATTAATTGCTTTTTTATCTTGCATTACTGTTTCATTATTAGAATTATTTTTATTAATAATAAAAATAGTACTAATTACCACTATTAATGTTAATAACACACTACTTATCAATATTACTTTCTTTTTCATTACTTCAACCTACCTTTATATAAATTATAGCAAATAATTTAATCGTATACAACTGCAAATTTAGTTAATAATATATTTTAATGAGACAATTATCTAGGTGGGATTAATGAATTTTGAAGCATTGAAAAATATAAGGAATGAATTAGAATTAACTCAAGAAGATATAGCTCAAATATTAAATGTTAAAAGAGGAACTTATGCTAGTTGGGAATGTGGAAGTGATACTATACCTACAATGCAACTATATAAACTGGCAGAATATTATCAAATAAATATAGATTACTTAGTGGGACTTAATAAAAAACATAAAGTATTTTGTAATAAGGAATTAAATAAAGAAGCTGTTGGTAAGAATTTATTAGATTTAAGAAAAAAACTAAATATGGCTCAACTTCCTTTTGCAGAATCGCTCAATATTAATCAATCTACTTATTGGGCATATGAAAATGGTAAAACTTTAATTACTACCACTACATTAATTACTTTAGCAAAAAACTATAATGTTTCAATTGATAAATTATTAAATAGAAGTTAAAAATCCAAGATATTTCTCGGATTTTTGTTACTTATTATTTTTTAAATAAATACATTTATAAAATGGACAATTATTACAATCTGGATTTTTACTTTTACAGATGTATCTTCCAAATAAGACTAATTGATGATGAACTCTACTCCATTTATCTTTAGGGAAAAACTTCATTAAATCTTGTTCTATAATAGATACATCATCACTTTTAGTTAAGCCAAGGCGAAAAGACACTCTTGCTACATGAGTATCTACAGCAATAGCAGGAACATTATAAATATTTGATAAAACGACATTACAAGTCTTTCTTCCTACTCCAGGAAGACTTTCTAAATAAGCTCTATCATTTGGGACAGTACCGTTGTAATCATTAACTAATCTAGTTGCCACTGTCTTTATATATTCAGCTTTTCTTTTATGAGTTCCAACTGGATATATGATTTTTTCAATATCACTTAAATTGGCATCTTTTAAACTAAAGATATCATACTTAGAAAATAATACTTTAGTTACCGAGTTAACCCTTTTATCAGTTGATTGGGCTGATAAGATTGTGGCAATTAAAAGTTCATAATCTTTGTTATATTCAAGTTCACATCTAGCATCTGGATACAAATAATCTAATTTTTCTAATACTTCACTACTTTTCATTTAACCAATCAAAATTTAGTATACTTGTTTCAAATAATTTATCTTCTCTAGATTCGTCATTAAATCTATTATTGACTTCATCAATTGTTTTATAACCTTTTCTATTCCATTCATATAAAACTTTATCAATATATCTTAAACTACATACCCCATTATAAACCGCTTCCTTTAGGGCTGCAATAATGACATCTTCACTAAATCCTTTATCAATCCAAGCATTAATTATTTCATAATCCATGGCTGATAAAGTTTTACCAAATTCACTTTCAAATACACTAAATATATCCTTTCTACTATTTTCAATTTCAGCTTTTTTATTATCACTTTTTATTTCATTATAAAAATTATCTAAACTAACTCTTTCCACAACTTTACCTTCATCATCTTTTTCAGCTTTAACCTTAATTAATTTCTTACTCATTAATTTAGAATAAGCCTCCAAAATTTTATCTTCACTCATAGATAAAGATTTACCTATAACTTTGATATTAAAAATAGAATCAAAAGAGTTATCAAAATACATCAAAAGTAAAAATTCGTTTAAAGATAAATCCTGTTTTAATGCCTCTTTAATAAAAATACTTTCTAAAACAAACTTTTTGTTATCTTTAAACATAAAACTTCACTTCCTTTTTAATAAATATTTAATTATATCCCCTTTTTTATTTTTTAACTTTTTATGCAATATCAATTCTTTTAAATTTTCATATACATTATTAATATCTTTACCAGAAATACCCAATAATTCACTAATTTCATTACCTTTAATAGCAATATCACTTCGATCTTTAATAGGTAATTTTTTATACATACTACTTATTCTTTTACTGCTAATATTCATAATCATGCCAGCAATTATATTAGCATATAAACCGTATTTATAAAGTGTATCATTATTTACAGTGCCATAATTTATTATCTCGGTAATATTTATTATATTGCTTTTTTCAACATTTGTAAATGGGATATCAAAAATTTTTACTTGAACCCACATACCTATGATATCTTTTGTATAAACTACATCTTCATATTCTATTCCTAATTCCTCACTTATTTTAAATTCATCACATAATTTTAGGCCTTTCCTATAATTTGGACTCATTAAAATTTTACTAAATTCCGCTTTAACTCTATCTTTAGATAAAGTGTTAACTAATTTATATTTTTTCTTTATAGCTTTAATTAACTCTTCATCTAAATTAAAATCTAGAACAGTTGCAAAACGAATAGCTCTAAGTATTCTTAGAGGATCTTCGACTAATCTCTCGATATTATCTCCGATCATTTTGATAGTTCGGTTATTTAAGTCATTAACGCCATTTAACAAATCAATAATTTTGCCATCTTTATCCATACAGATAGTATTAATAGTAAAATCTCTTCGCATTAAATCAGTTTTTAAATCAGTAATATATTCTACTTCCATAGGTCTTCTTTTATTATAATGGGAATCTTTTCTAAAAGTAGTTATATCAATATTATAGTTATCTAGTATAAGCTTAGCCCCACCATAATTATTGGCACAAATATTAAAAATACTATAAATATCTTTAGGTAAAGCGGTAGTACATATATCTACATCATAAGTTTTAATTCCGAGTAAATAATCTCTGACATATCCTCCGACGAGATAAGCCTCATACTCTTTATTTAATTCATCAAGTACACTTTTTATAACTTTATCCATATTATCCCCATTTAATTATACAACACTTTTATTATATTTAATATCATTAAAAGAAAAAAACAATCATTTTTTTGATTGTTTACACTCCCACAGTAGTTGTTTCTGGTAAGGTTGAACCACCATCAATTATAATGCCTTGACCGGTTATATAACTAGATTCACCGCATCCCAAGAATGCTACTAATTCGCCAATTTCTTCTGGTGTTGCAAGCCTTTTTAAAGGAACTGCACTAGCTATACCTTCAATAACAGATTCTGGGTTATCAGGATTACTATCTTTAGCCATATTATCAACCATTGGTGTATGAATATAACCAGGCATTACCGCATTAACTCTTATTTTTTTGCTAGCAAGTTCTGCCGCTAAAGATTTAGTAAATCCCAGTACTGCAGCTTTAGTTGTTGCATAAGCTACTTCTCCAGGATCAGCTACATTTGGACCAGTTACACTAGACATATTAACAATAGCAGATCCTTCTTTTAAATATGGAAGAGCACATTTAGTTACATTCCAAGTACCTTTAATATTAATATCAAAGTGATAATCTCTTTCTTCATCAGTCATATCTGCAAAAGGCACAAGATTACAAACCCCAGCATTGTTAACTAAAATGTCAAGAGATTCCATTTTCTCCATTGCTTCATCAATAGCCATTCTTACATCATCAACATTTCTAATATCAACATGACTAGCAATTACATTATCACTATTCATAGTAGTCACTTCTGCATCATAATCAAGTACTATAACCTTAGCACCATATTTTAAAAATACATCTACTATGCCTCTGCCGGCGCCTTTAAACCCACCAGTTACAAGAGCAACTTTACCTTCTAATTTCAAATTTATCAATCCTCCTTATCTTTATTATAATTAATATTTCCAAATAAATAAAGATTAAACTAATTTTTTTGACATAAACACTATAAAAAAAAGCAAAAAAATGTTATTATATTATATATAGACAAATTCTGTCTATGATAATAAAGGAAAGGATGGAAAATGAATAGATTAAAGGAATTACGGGAAAGCAAAAACTTATTAGCCAAAGATGTTGCAAAACATCTAGAAATTGACGAAGAAAAATATAATCAATATGAATTAAATAAAGAAAAAATGCCTGCAGATTACTTAATTAATTTAGCCAAATTTTATAATACATCAATTGATTATATTCTTTATCAAACAGATGTAAACAAACCTTATCCCGCATTAGAAGAAAAAGAATAATTCAAAGCGAATTATTCTTTTTTATACCACAATTCTTATAGGATTACTTGAAGTTCCTGTACCACTAGAATATAAAACATTGGAGTTAAGGTAAAAAACCGGTCTATATAGATATTGAGTTGAAGGTCTAGCACTAGTTATTGAACCAGAATAAGATGATATTATCATAATAGAATTAACATTTGTGCTCGGGGAAATTGTTAAATCATAATAATCATTATAATATAACCAATTACTATCTGCGGCTAAATGATAATCTCCCAAAACTGTATTCCAATTATCTGGAGTTGCTGCATATCCATAATCAGATACATACATTAATCCTATCTTGGCATTATAAATCGTACTACTACTAGGTCGATCCCCAAATTCGAACTCGTAATACTCTTTAGCCGTGTAATATTCACTATCTCCTACACCCCCAACATGCCAATTCGTATCAACAATTAAACTAGCCCAAGTACTATCAAAACTTGATAAATAAGTTCCATTTACTATATTTAGAATTGAAAATGATTTAAATACTCCTCTAATAGATACTTTTGGTAAAATTGCTATAGCACTCGAATTAAGTGATAAAGAAATTGCTGATGAAATAAAAAAAGCCACTTTAAAGGAAAAAAGAAAAAAATAAATTCATAATAAAAGGTAGCGAATTTGCTACCTCTTTTTAGTAACTGATGCTTTATATATTTCTTTAATAGATTTACTTAAGGCATCACTAAATTCTTCATCACTTTGATTAATATTTAAGCTTTCAAGTAATGCTCTAGAAAAACTTGCTATCATTTTTTTGTTTTCTCTTAATTTTTCGCAAGCAACTTCTCTTGAATAGCCACCAGATAAAGCCACTAATCTTAAGACATTTTTTGGAGTTAAAAGGGGATTATAATAATTTGGAACATCTGGTAAAGTTAATTTTATTATTACATAATCTTCTTTTTTTAATTTATATAAATTTTTTAATAATTCTTGTCTTAAAAATGATTCTATAATTTTTTTATTTTTAGCATCAATACTAACTTCTGGTTCGATAATGGGAATTAAACCTTTAGCGATGATTTGTCTTGCTAACTTAAATTGTTGTTCAACAACCTTTTTAATACCATATTCATTATATTCATTAATTACCGAACGCATTTTTGTTCCAATTACGCCATAGCTTACTGCCTCATCTAGTACTTTATCTAAATCAGGAATATCTTTAAGTATTCTTACCCCATCACATTCATCTTCTAAACCAACATCTATTTTTAAAAATGCATATATTCCCTTATTTTTTAAATACTCTACAGTATTTATTCCATCTATATCTCTTTTCATAGTATCATAAAATAGAATTGCTCCGATGATAGAATCAGAATTAAATGCATCATTACTAATAATTCTTGAACGCATTTCATGAATATAGTTAAACATTACTTCATCACTAGTTATAGAACTTTCATCTACTCCATAATTGGCTAAAGTCTTTTTACTAGATCCACCACTTTGATCCATGGCTGCAATAAAGCCTTTTTTTGTTTTTAAATCTTCAATCATTATTCTCTTACCTCTCTTTTTATTAATTTAGCATGAAGTACTACTCTTTCTTCATCATTATAACATGTTGATAAAGTAAGAATTTTATCTTCTGCACTAAATTCAACATTAAAGTCATATTGACTTCTACTCTTTAACATATTAACAAAATCTAAAAAATCTGTATCATTACTAAATTTAACTTGTAAGTAATCACTAGTTGTAGGTATATGATAAACACTAAATACTTGCCATAAGGTATTTTCAGTTGGTGTTGATAATTTCACAACATGATTATTGATATCATTAAACCAATCACTATTAAAGATATTTTTTAGGGAACCAAACATTGTTCCATTAAGTCTTCCATGAGCATAGATAATAGTATTTTTATCAAGTTCATTTATATTATTTCGATAATCTAAGTATACCCAACCTGCGGAATTATATTCTTTATTAAAATCTCTTTTTAAATAATAATCATTATCAATTGTTTGAACAAAAGGATAATTAATATTGGTACCACTTACTTGAAGCCACCCTTTAGTATCACTATTTATTTCTAAAAGTTTAGAAAAATCAACATTAATTAAATTCATTTTAATATAATCCCAATATGGATTGGCGGGATCTTCTTCTACCGGGGGATTAACAATCTCTGTTGCATCAGTATCCTCTACTTCTTCAACTACCGCATTATCTGCAATTAACTTTATTTGCTCATAGGTTTTATCAGAATCAATTTTCCAATCTAGTATTTGATAACCGGAAAATGACGCAATACCTAAACAAACTAAAAATATACAAAATACCACGCATTTCATCAAAGATAGTTTCTTTTCAACTATCCTTTTTTGATACATTTTTTTCTTAGCCTTTTCGGCCTTTAGCATAGGCAGTATTACTTCATCTATATCATCTGGCATCAAGTATTCTAATAATTTATCATTTTTACTCTTCCCCATATAATCACTACTCTTCTAAATTCAAAGTTATTTCTTTATTTTTAGCATCAACCATTCTGTAGGTTACACCACATTTATCAAATAATCTTTTTGAGGCGATATTACCTTCAGTACCATTATATTTATCACTTAAATAAACTACTTCTTTAATTCCACATTGAATAATTGCTTTAGCACATTCATTACATGGAAATAGCGCTACATAAATGCGTGCTCCTTCTAAGTCTCTTCGGTTACCACGGAAATTTAGTATAGCATTTAATTCCGCATGGCAAACATAAAAATACTTAGTATTTAGGGCATCTCCTTCTCTATCCCAAGGAAAATCACTATCAGGAAATCCATTCGGAGTACCATTATACCCAATTGATAAAATCCGATTATCAGCTCCAACTATACAAGCTCCAACTTGTGTTGATGGATCTTTACTTCTTAAAGCTGATAATTTAGCAACTCCCATAAAGTATTCATCCCAAGATAAATATTCTTTTCTTTGTTTATTGATGTTTTCCATATTACCTCACCCTACTAACTATTGTATCAAAATATTGAAGTAAAATCTATGGGTTTATAAGAAATTTTACTAAATTACATCAAACATATGATATAATAAATGTATAACATTTACATATATTTATATTCAAGGGGGTAATATAAATGAACAAGCAAATAATTTATGATAATCCCAATAATACTTATTATATTTATAATGGAATATATAAAGGTAATAAGTTAAGCACTAAAATTATTACTGATGGTAATACTTTTAAACAAGATTATACAGATGATTTAATAAAATATTATTTAGATAGTCCCGATGATAAAAGCATTAGATTAGAAAGTGGTAGTATTTATGAAATAGTTGTAACTAATGCAAGTTTCGTTACAATTCAAGGTTTTATTAATGATGAATTAATAAGTAGTAAAACATATTTTGAAAACAAAGAAAATTTAAAAAGAATAAAAAACTAAATTTTATTCTTTTTAAGTGATAGTAAAACAATAAAACCTACTACTATAAAAAATAGACTAATATATTGATTAATAGATAAGATAACATTTTGATGAGACATTCTAAAAAAATCTAATATAAATTTAGCAAGGCCACAAAAGATAAAACTAATACCTATTGTTTGTGTGTTAAATTTATTTTGTAGCTTCTTATTTAACATATAAATAAATATTAATAAAAATACTATTGATTCTACTATTTGAATTGGAAATAAGGAAACACCTACTGGGGCATGCAATGAATAATTATAAACAACACTAAATATACCACTATATTTTATTCCATAACAACATCCCACTAAAAAACAACCTATTTTACCTATCGCATACATTAGAGGTATTGGCACAATAAATAGACTTAATAAATCTTTAAATGGTTTTTTAAATTGCAAAGAAAATAATAATAGAAATAATAAAGCTCCAATTACAGCTCCATATGATGATAAACCTAATTTAAAAAAATCAAATTCATCATATTTAGAATAATTTAAAATATATGTAAGTAATTTAGCTCCCAATAAAATGCCTGTATTTTCATATAATAATAAACATATTGTTTCAATTTTACTATATTTGCTTGTTAATAATATAATAATTATATTACTAAGTAATGCAATTATTATAAATAAACTATATAATGGAAAATCTGTATTTATCATAATTATCCTGGACAAGAACCAACTAAAGTATCACAAGCATTATTTAAAAATGATCCCATAAAGAAATAAATTGCTATAAATAATATAAATACTACAAATAATATTCTAATTAAAGAATTATTAGGACATGTTATAATACCAGTTACTATTGATATTAAGCAAATTACTAAAAAAACTTCTATATATTTAGGAAATATTAGAGCCCCTAATAAACTTAAAATAAAGATAACTACACATGATATAGCTTCAACATCTTTTTCTTTTTTATTTATTTCAGTTCCACAATTAGGACATTGTTTTGCATTTTTATCAATTTCTTGACCACATTTCTTACATTTCACTAAAAACCACTTCCATATCTTAATATTATTATACCTTATTTTTAATTTTTAGAAAAGAAAAAAGTAATCGTTTCTGATTACCCTTTCTGCCCAAGGGATCCCGTACTTAACATACGATTAGAACATTCGCACTAAAGTGCTTAGTTCGATACACCTTAAAGGTCTTCTGATAATATTATATCATTTTTTTAAAATTTTACAACCCAATATTCAAGCCAATATTCAAACATTCTAATTTTTCATTTTTGTACTTCTAATTCTTTTATGCTTGGATTATGTCCAAATAATTTAAAAGGAAATTTCGAAATATAAGTTCTATAATGTTGAGGAACTCTTCTAGATAAATCTTCATTTTGTCGATTAAATTTTTTCCAAATTAAATTGGCTACATAATCTGCCATTTGAATATCTCTATTATCTTTTGAATCTAAATATTTGACCTCTACTTCTAAATCCATTAATTCAAATTCCCATTGTAAAAATGTTTCTAAATCTTTTAATGTTTTAACAGATGTATTTCTGTTATCAACTCGTAATTCAATATGATTCGTTTGTAAAATAGGAATATTACATTTAAATAAATATTTTAATAAAGTTTTTACAAAAAAATTATATGCAATATTTTCTGAGGCTGAAAACTTTTTTAAATTTTCCTTATCTACAACAATAGCTATTGGGACAACATCAGATAAGGAATATAATTCATTCAGAAATAATGCCTGTTGACTATCGTTTATATGAGAGGATTTTAATTCTATCTTTTTATTGAGAGGTATACTCTTTCTTTGCTTTACTATTTTCTCTATTTTTTTATGTGATGAAGTGACTTTATGTAATTCTCTAGTAATAAAACCAGCAATTACAAAATACCTTTCATTTTTTAAATGCATTGCACCTGATTCGTCTAAAACTATATATGTCTTCAACCTAACCTCCCAAAAATGTATTCCAATAAAAAAATGGTGCCCGAGGTCGGACTTGAACCGACATGGTATTGCTACCAACGGATTTTGAGTCCGCCGCGTCTACCATTCCACCACTCGGGCAACTAAGAAGATTATAACATAAAATAATAATTTTTTAAACTATTTTACTCATAATATTTCTTATCTTTTTCTAAATATAGCACTAAATCAATATTTATATCAGTATCTTTAATATACTCATTAATAGTATCAACTACCATTTTACCAACATCTCCATGTTTAAAACCATAAATTCCTGTACCTAAACTTGGAAGCAAAACATTTTTATAATTATTGTTTTTTATAGTATCAAGTAAATTAAGATATGTTTTTTTTAATTCATCTATCGGGTTATCACACTCATAATATTTTGGTCCTTGAGCAAATATAATATCCATGCCTAAATTAAATCCCGGAGTAATACGCATTTCTCCCACTAACATATTAGTAGAAAAATTATTTTTAATGTAGTTGCTAAGTAGAGTTGATCCCGCTTTATCAAAAATAGCTCCACATACTCCTCCACCATGCATCATCGCCGTATTAGTAGCATTTACAATTGCATCATGACCTTTTAAAATATCATCACTTGTAATATCTCCAACTAAAATTTGTAAACTACCCAATTTTATCACCATTAAAATTATATCAAAAAAAGCGAGTTTGTGGTATACTTAATTTAGGATGGTGATAAAAATGTTAAATGGTAGTGTTGCTGTAATTACTGGAGCAACCAGAGGAATTGGTTTTGCGACTGCCAAATTATTTTTAGAAAATAATGCAAAAGTTGTAATATTTGGAAGTAAAGAAGAAAGCGTCAATAAAGCTCTTGATAAACTAAGTGAGTACAAAGATAATATTCTTGGAATGTATCCTAATTTAAATAGTGAAAGTGAAGTTGCTGATGCTTTTAAAAAAGTTGTGGATAAGTTTGGAAAAATTGACATTTTAATTAATAATGCAGGTATTTCTTCAAGTACTCCTTTAGATAATTATACTTATGAAGAATTTAGCAAAATTATGGATTTAAATGTTAATGCTATGTTTTTATGTACTAAATTAGTAGTTCCATATATGAAAGAAAATGGTGGTGGGGTTATTCTTAATACTTCATCAATGGTTTCAATTTATGGACAAAGTGCTGGAGTTGGTTATCCAACTAGTAAATTTGCTGTTAATGGCATGACTAAATCTTTAGCAAGAGAACTCGGCAAATACAAAATTAGAGTTAATGCTGTTGCCCCAGGAGTAATTAATACTGATATGGTATCAAGCCTTCCGAAAGAAGTAATCGCTCCAATTATAGCGGGTATTCCTCTAGGTCGTATCGGCGAACCCGAAGATATTGCTAATGCCTTTTTATATTTAGCAAGTCCAATGGCTTCTTTTGTAACTGGTGAAATACTATCTGTTGATGGAGCAGGAAGAGCATAATGGATAAGAGTGTTTTAAAAAATCTATCTTATGGTGTTTATATAGTCTCTGCAAAAGTTGATGATTTACTTGTAGGTTGTGTTGCTAATAGTATTATGCAAATAAATAGCGAAACTATAGCAATAAGTATAAATAAAGAAAATTATACGACTAAAGTAATTGAAGAAACTAAGAAGTTTGCAATCAATATCTTACCGGAAGATATTGATATTGAACTAATTAAGACTTTTGGCTTTAAGAAAAGTAATGAAGTTAATAAATATGAAAATATAAATTACGAACTAATAAATGATTTACCGGTAATTAAAGATTCATGTGGCACTATATTTTGTGAATATGAAAAATTTGTAGAAACATCTACCCATTTAGTAATACTTGCTAAAATTACAAATGCTTTTAAATATAGTGATAAAACTCCATTAACTTATAAATATTATCAAGAAAATTTAAAGGGGGGGACTTCAAAATATGCCCCAACCTACCAAGAGGGAGAAAAGACTAAAAAGAATGTCTTTGTTTGTAAAATCTGCGGATACAGGTATGAAACAGATTTAGATGAATTACCAGATGATTTTAAATGCCCAATGTGTGGTGTTGGAAAAGAGTACTTTGAAAAATTATAAGTACTCTTTTTACTTTTCAGGTATACCATAAATTAATATAGTTTCATCAAAAAATATTGTATTATGTGGGGGATAAAATGTAAGTAAAGCAAATAAAATATAAGATAAAATTATTAAAATAATAGGAAGTATTTTAATATTTAAATCATCAAGTAATAATATTTTATAACCAATAAATTCCATAAATATATAAGTTATTAGCATTAAGCCAATAGAAATAAACATATTTTCACCAAGCCAGTTATATAAAGGAATAAATATTGCTAAATAAAATATTACTCCAAGTATTGCTTTAGTAATTATTTCAATATAAAAGTTATTATGTTTAATTTTAAATTTTTGCATAAGTATTAGACTAATTAAAGAACCAAATATTATAACACCAAAAATTATTTTCATGTGTTCCCAAATTGATTCATTGACAGGAAAAAATATGGCAGTAAAAAAGTTAGGAATTAAATCATAAACAAAATGCCATAAAAAAGATAAGGCAAAAAAGATTACAACATTAATTATTTTTATTTTTTTTAATGTCAAGTATATCACCATTAAATAATATGCATTAATCTCTTATAATTATCCCTATTTCTTTTATATAATCAAGTATTTGTTCTAAAGATAAAGTTATATTTTCTAAAGTATTTATATCACTATCTAAAGATCCTACTTTAGAAGTATTTAATAAAAATGTAGTTATTTTATTATCTACTAAAGTAATTATATCTATATGAGAATATTTAAAATTTGTTTTTATTACATTATTATTCACTAATTCAATTTCTTTTATTTCACATATATCAAATAAAGAATTATATATTACATTATCATTTAATGCTAAATAAATTATTAATGTATCACTAAATACTACATTATCTATTTTACTATCTATTATACTAGTATTAATAATTTTAGAATTATTAATTTTAATTTCTTTTAAATAATTAGTTAAAAATGTAGTATTTTCCAAAATACAATTATTAAATTCAATATTTTTAAAATTAAAATTATTAAATACTATATTTTTAAATGTACATTTATTAAAAGTAATATTTTCAATATTATTAAAAGTTATTTCTAAATTTTCATAAGTTATTCCATTATTTACATCATCAATTTCAAACATTTTCTTCTTCCTTATAAATTGATGTAAATAATTCTTGTTCATCATCGTTTTTTTCTACTACACTAGGTAGTTCTGGAAGGTCTCCCAAAGTGGCAAGACCAAAATAATCTAAGAATTCACTAGTTGTTCTATATAAATTAGGTTTTCCCGGCAGGCTACTTTTACCACTTACTTTAATTAGGTCTTTAGCCATTAATTTTCTAATCATATTAATACTAGAAATACCTCTTAGTTCATCAACTTCCATTCTAGTTATTGGTTGATTATAAGCAATTATGGCAAGAGTTTCTAAAGCCGCTTGGGATAAGGTATTAGAGCCTTTAGTAGTAATTAATTTTTGATAATATTCTTTATGTTCACCTTTAGTTGTAAGTTTAAAGGCATCTCCCATAAAACTAATTCTAATGCCCCTATTTTCCTTACTATATTCTTCTCTTAATTTTTTTAATAATTCTTGAGCTTCTTCTTTTTCAATTAACATTATTTCACAAATATTATCAAGTGTTAAACCTTCATCACCAACAACAAAAAGTAATCCTTCTAATATTGCTTCTTTATTCATATTCTTACACCTTTTCTATTAATATTTCTTTAAAATTATCTTCTTGAGTTAATTTAATTTCTTTATTTTTACACATATCTAAAATTGCCAAAAAAGTTGCTACTACCATTTCTTTTGAGTAATCTTCAAAGAGTTCTGTAAATTTTGCAACCTTACGAACAGATAAAAATTCTCGAACTTTATTAACTCTATCTTCTACACTAATTTCCCTTCTAGTTATTTTAGTGTTAAGTGGTTTTTGGTAAGACATCCTTTTTTGTAATTCTAGTAAAGCTTCCTTTAATAAATCTGGATCCATTATTTCATTAGTAATTTTTTCTTTTTCAACATATTCTGTTAAATTTTCAGGAACTTTAGTGAAAAACTCATTTCTTTTTTCCTCTAGTTCTTTAAATATACCTGTTATATTTTGATATCTTTCATATTCGATTAATTTATTTTTTAAATCTTCTTCACTATTAATACTAAATTCACTATCTTCTTCAGTTTCAGTATCTAAATTTAGTAGTAATCTACTTTTTAAATGAATTAATTCTGAGGCCATAACTAAATATTCTGAGGCATCATCTAAATCATCTTTTGGTAAACTATTAATAAATTCTAAATACTTATCTATGATATATTTAGTATCAATAGTATAAATATCCATCTTGGCAGTTCTGACTAAATGCAAAAGCAAATCAAGTGGTCCCTCAAAATCATTGATACAAAGATTCATAAAATCCCCCTTAACTACATGTATAACCTTGAGCTTCTAATTCAAATTTCATTACTTTAGCATCTGTGTTTAGTGGATAATATATATCATTATTAAATGTACCTTCAACAACAGTTCTTAAATTAATATTTGTTACAAAATACATGTTAGTATCATCTGTTGAAACATTAGAACTTACTCCACTAATAGTGCTATAAGTTGCTGCTAAAGTCTGATATGTACCATAAAAAACATTATAATTTGGATCAGTTATTGGTACAACATAATTATCTATTATAGAAAACACTTGGTTGTTATTTAATGAATATGTTACTGATTCATAATCTTTTGTACACACTAATATTGCATTACCTAATTCATCTGCTTCAGCTACAAATGCCGGATATTCTTCTTCAGAGATTTCTAAAAATGCTACTTCTGTTATACCAGTTGCTGTAATATTGTAATTTACATCTATGCTTGCTCCAGCATTTATAATATTATTAGTTACTTTTATTCTTTCAAGCAATGTATCAGAACCTTCAGTATCTGTGCTATATAAATTCAAATAATAATGCATTTCATTTAAATCAAGTACTTCTGTTCCATTATTTGTAATAGTAAAGTTTATTGTATTATCAGCTACTACAAAATTACTCAATGTTAAATTATCTACTGTAAAACTTAAATCAGCAGTTAAAGTATATTTTTGAATTTCTGGAGCTTCATCTTCATTATTTTGATTGTCATCTTTATCATCATCATTACCTGGAGTTACAATTTCATTTGGAATTTCAATATCTAATCCTAATTTTTGACTAACAAAAGCAGTTATCTCCGGTAAATATATTGCTGCAGCTATAAGGGCCGCAAAGATTAGAAGAAGCCATATCATACTACCACGTTTTACTTTTTTGGTAGCTAAAACTGTCGGCGTTAATTCTTCATCAACAATTACAACTTTTTTTGCCATAATGCACCATCCCGTTTCATTCTCTATATAAATTATACTATATTTAGAGAATTATTTAAAGAAAAAATTCTAGTTTTCACTAGAATCTTCACTACTTGAATCAATTACTTCTAAATAATATTCTTTTAAAGTGGCTTTTTCTTCATCTGTTAGCTCTCTATAAACATCTTCTTGTGTATCAACTGTTTTTTCATGCATTGCTATTACATCATTATCTTTAATTGCTGCAAATGTTGGAGAATATAATCTATTTACTCCAGTATCATATCTATTACCAGCTTCATCTAAAACATAATATCTTTCTAAGTTATCACTAAAGAATGCTAAAATATCATAATAAGCATCACTACCATCTTTAGTTTTTTCCGGAGGCCAACTAACAGCATATTCATCACGAATATCTTCAATATCTACATAGTATACTTTAGTTATTCCTCTTTCTTTTAAAGCTTCAATTAATACTTCAATAGAATTACGCATTAATGGTTCTGTTGCATAACCAAATAAGATGAAACAATCTTCATTATGCATTATATCAACAATTTCTTTAGAAGTTTTATATATAAATGGATTATCTTCTGGTATCGTAACTTCAATTAACTTACCTGCTTCACCTTCATAACTTGCCCCATTATAACTTTCAAATTCTTGTTTAAACTTTTGGGCATCACTTAAAACAACTTCCTTTTTATTAAGAATTAAAAATGCACAAAAACCAATAACAAGTATGGCACAAACACCAATTATTATAAACATTATTTTATTACTTTTCATCTACTACACCCTCATTCATACTATCATACTTACTTTTCTTTTACAAGTAATTTTTTTCATTATTAAATTCTTTATCTACTAAAAATTCATGAATTATTTCTTCTTCATTTTCAACATTTAATTCTTCAATTCTATCAACTCTTAATTTTTCACTAATAAGAATCGCTTCAACTTTTTTAACGGCCGCATCTAGATTATCATTGACTACGACATAATTATAGTTATTTATTTCATTAATCTCATTATAAGCAACTTTAAATCTTTTTATTATTTGTTCATTATTTTCCATGCCTCTTGCTTTAATTCTTTTTTTAACCTCACTCATTGATGGGGCCATAATAAATATTAATATTGCTTGGGGATATAAAGCTTTTACTTGCCTAGCGCCTTGTACATCTATTTCTAATATACAATCTTTGCCACTATCAAGTATTTTTTGCACTTCCGCTTTTGGTGTTCCATAATATGCTCCATATTGCACTCTTGCATATTCTAGAAAATCGCCATTTTTTATTTTGTCTTCAAATTCTTCTTTAGTTACAAAATAATAATCTTTACCATCAATTTCATTTTCCCGTTTTTCACGAGATGTATAAGAAATTGATAAGGCTACATCATCAATATTTTCTAACAACTTCTTTATTACTGTTCCTTTACCAGCACAAGTTGTACCAGATATAATTATTAAATCACCTTGAGTTTTAGTTTTAATCATGTTATCCCTCTTTTCTTTTTTATCTATTATAACAATATTTTCAATTAAAAAAAAGAAGATTTTAACATCTTCTTGATATTTAGAAAGGAGGTGATTTGATATCTCCACTAAAAAACGAATATCCAATCACACAAAAGAGTAGCTAACTCCTTTGTATCAAGTATTATACAATATAATTTAGCAAAATGCAAGAAAAAAAGAAGCCTAAGCTTCATTTTTCAAGTAATCTATTACATTTAGAGCTGCAATAGTGCCATCATTCATAGCTGTTGTAAGCTGACGAACCCGTTTTTCTCTAACATCTCCCGCAACAAATATGCCGGGGATATTAGTTGTACATTCTTCACTTGATTTAATATAATTATTACTATCAAGTTCAATTAAATTACTAAATTCTTTTGTTTCTGGTATTTGGCCAATTGACATAAATACACCAGATACTTCTAAAGTTTGTTCACCATCTTTAGTTTTAATAACTATTCCGTTGAGTTCATCATCACCTAAATACTTGATAACATTAGATTCATATAATATTTTAATATTTTCTTTTTCTAATAATTCATCAATTACTGATGCTTCACCTTTTAGGGTATTTGAACGAACTATTAAATAAACGACTTTTGCAATACTACTTAAATATATGGCATTAATTATGGCAGTATTGGCTCCCCCTACTACTGCAACAACTTTATCTTTGTAAAATGCGCCATCACAAACTGTACAAAATGATAAGCCATTACCTAAATATTTTTCTTCCATATCTAAATTTAGAGTATTATAGTGGGTTCCTGTTGCTATGATTATTGATTTAGTTTCATATACTCCTTCATCAGTAATAACTTCTTTTATTTTACCATTTTTGATACTATGAACCTCTTCAATATCGATTACGCCACCAAGATTAGTTACTTGTTCATAAAGGCTATCAGCAAGAGCTGCCCCACTGATAGATTTAAATCCGGGGTAATTTTCAACTCTTGCTGATGATGCAATTTTCCCTCCGATAGATTCTTTTTCTAATATTTTTATTTTTTTATTTTCGCGGAGCAAATAGATAGCTGCGGTTAAGCCTGCTGGACCTGCGCCGATAATTATGCAGTCACACATTCTTTACTTCCTAAATATTTTTTAATATCAGATACATTAGAGTATTTTTCTACTTTACCATCCTTTACAACCACTAATGTTGGAGCTTGTTTAATACCTAAATCTTTACTTAATTCTGCTTCTTTTTCGGCATCGATAGTTTCATATTTTATTTTTTTCTTATCAAGTAAACCTTTGGCTACTTTGCAGTTTGGACAATCTTTTCTAGTAAATAACATTATACCATCTTTTAATTCATTTTTTTTACAATTATCATGAGACTTGCAACAACCTTCATGAGTTAAATGAGAATTATTTAAATCATATACTTTACGATTTTTATATTCTTCAGCTTTACCGTCATTCCAGTTTTTAACAGGTCTGTAGTATCCGGTGATTCTACTATAAACTTCAGTTTCTTTACCACAAATTGGACAAGTAAATTCTTCACCATTAATATAACCATGAGTTGCACATACTGAATATGTTGGTGATAATGTATAATAAGGTAACTTGTAGTTTTCAGCAATCTTTCTAACTAAATTAGCTGCAGCCTTCCAATCAGTTAATCTTTCCCCTAAAAAGGCATGGAATACTGTACCAGATGTATAAAGTGTTTGTAGTTCATCTTGAATATCTAGAGCTTTAAAGATATCATCAGTATATCCTACTGGTAAGTGGGAACTATTTGTATAATATGGAGTATGATCTGGTTCACTAGCAGTTATGATATCTGGATATAATTCTTTATCATGTTTGGCAAAACGATAAGTAGTTGATTCTGCTGGTGTTGCTTCTAGGTTATATAGATCTCCATATTCTTCTTGATAGTCACTTAATTTTTCTCTCATAAAGTTTAGAACATCTTTAGCAAATTTTTGAGTTTTTTCATTAGTTAAATCTGCTCTTAACCATTTAGCATTTAGGCCAACTTCATTCATACCAATTAAACCAATTGTTGAGAAGTGGTTATTAAATGAGCCAAGATATCTCTTAGTATAAGGATATAATCCTTCATCAAGTAATTTAGTTATTACATTTCTCTTTATTTTTAAGCTTCTTGCTGCAACATTCATTAGTTTTTCAAGTCTGTCATAGAAATCTTTTTCATCTTCAGCAAGGTAAGCAATTCTTGGTAAGTTAATTGTTACAACCCCGATTGAACCAGTTGATTCACCACTACCAAAGAAACCACCAGATTTTTTACGAAGTTCTCTTAGATCCAAACGAAGACGACAACACATAGAACGAACATCACTTGGTTCCATATCACTATTAATGTAATTTGAGAAATATGGTGTACCGTATTTGGCAGTCATTTCAAATAATAATTTATTATTTTCGGTTTCACTCCAGTCAAAATCTTTAGTTATAGAATATGTTGGAATTGGGTATTGGAATCCTCTACCATTAGCATCTCCTTCAATCATTACTTCGATAAATGCTTTATTAACCATATCCATTTCTTTTTGACAATCTTTATATTTAAAATCTACTTCTTTGCCGCCGATGATACAATTAAGTTCAGCAAGGTCATTTGGAACAGTCCAATCTAGGGTAATATTAGTAAATGGTGCTTGAGTTCCCCAACGGCTAGGAGTATTTACACCATAGATAAATGATTGAACACATTGTTTTACTTCATAATAATCTAAGTTATCAATTTTAACAAATGGTGCAAGGTAAGTATCAAATGATGAGAATGCTTGAGCACCCGCCCATTCATTTTGCATGATACCTAAGAAATTTACCATTTGATTACATAATGTTGATAAGTGTTTAGCAGGTGATGAAGTAATTTTTCCTGGAACACCACCAAGGCCTTCTTGAATAAGTTGTTTTAAACTCCAACCAGCACAATAACCTGTAAGCATTGATAAATCATGTAAGTGAATTGCCCCACTTCTATGAGCACTTGCTATTTCTTCATCATATACTTCACTTAACCAGTAATTTGCAGTAATTGCCCCACTATTGCTTAAAATTAAACCTCCGACAGAATAAGTAACTGTTGAATTTTCTTTAACGCGCCAATCAGTAACATTGATATAGCTATTAACAACATCTTTATAATCAAGTAATGTTGATTTCATATTACGCATTTTTTCATGTTGCTTACGATATAAAATATAACTTTTAGCAACATCGCCATATCCGGCAGCACTAAGTACTGCTTCAACGCTATCTTGGATATCTTCAACAGATACAATGTTGTTTTTTAGTTTTGGTTCAAAATCTGCTGTAACCTTTAGAGCTAGAAAATCAATGACATTATCATCAAATTTCCTATCCACTGAATCAAATGCTTTTTTATTAGCACTATCAATTTTGTTATTATCAAAGCTGACAATTTTTCCTTCTCTTTTTCTAACTTTATACATATTCATCCTCCTCCATTTTCACGATAAAGCTCGAATTTCCACATTAGGAAACAAATCTTTCAAATATTTATCTATAAATAATAGTTCCTCACGACTAAAGCCATGTAAACTATGATTTAACACGTTCTCACTATCTTCAAAGTTTTGCAAGTAGTATTTGGCATCTCCTACAAGCTTGCAAATACTTACAATATCATCTAGACTATGCATCTCTTTAATGATAGTAGTCCGAAATTCATAATCTATTTTACTTGCTTTTAATATTTCTATACTTTTCTTTATATTATCTAAATTTATCTTTTTACCAGCTGTAATGTTATATTTATTAAAAATATTTTTAATATCCATGGCAACATAATCAACTAAATCCTCATCAATTAATTCTTGAAGCACTTTAGGATTTCCTCCATTAGTATCAAGTTTTACAAGCAAACCTAAATCTTTTATTTTTTTGATAAAACCTTTAAGATCTTTTTGAACTGTTGGCTCTCCTCCAGTGATTACAACACCATCTAAAATATTCTTTCTTAAATTTAGATATTCAAATATTTCTTCTTCACTAAATTCTCCAGTATTAGTTATTGGTATTAAACTAGAATTTTGACAAAAGGGACATTCAAAGTTACACCCTTGAGTAAATATCTCACAAGCAACTTTCCCTGGATAATCTAGCAAAGTTACTTTTTGGACTCCTGCAATATTCATACATTTAACCTCATAACTTTTATTTTAGCACTACTCGCCTTTTTTAGTTCTTCTTCTATTTTTGCTTTATTTTTATTTGTGTTAATAACTAGGTTATATGAACAAATACTTTGATATTTAGCAAAATATTTATATTTTTGAGTTTCATCTAGTTTATTAATATAATTACTAATGCTACCATAACTATCTTTCTTTAGAATATCTAAATTACCATACATTGTTTTATCTAAAGTAAGTAAATGTTTATTTACCCCATTATTACTCTCTTCACTTAAAACAAAATTTAATTTTAAATCATTGGTGTATTTTTCTATTCTCTCATTCATGAATTTAACTATATCTAAACCTAAATCTAATATCTTTTTTTCATTAGTATCATTAAGTAGTGATATACAAGCTTCCATTAACCCCGAAAAACTAATGTTCAAAGTACCATTTCTTAGAACTTTTCGAACTCTTTTTTTATCTTCTAGTTTCCATGTATCATATAATATATTATTATTTAAAATATAATTATAATTTTCTTTATAAAGACTAGCTTGTAATTCATATCTTTGAACTAAAGCACTCTTACTAAGTTCTAGGCACTCATCTAATTCTTCATAAAAAGATGCCATATCATCTATTTTATATTTAAGACCAAGTCTAGCTAAATTAATAGTTACTGTTGATAATTTTATTTTACCTCGGGCTGTATCTTCCCCATTAATATTTTTGTTGATAAGTAAAGAGTTACTCAAAGTATCTATCGTATCACTATAAGTATTATTATTTAAGAATAAGACTATTATATCTAACCTATTATATAATTCATCAATTAAATAATTAAAATCTCCTACTTTACAAATAGTTGTAATATTTGTATTTTTTATTTTATTTAATACTTTAAAATATATTTCTTTAAATATATTAGATTCATAACAATCACTAGGACTTAAACTAATATTTACTTTATTACTAGCAATCTTATATGTTTTTTCATTAAAATATGTTAATAATTCCGTAATACTCTCTTCTAAACTTTTTAAAATATTTTCTATTGTAATATCATATACTTCATTAAATATTTCTCTACTTCTTTCACTTTTTAGAAAATCTATATAATTATCAACATCTAATTTCATTGTTTTTTCATTACTAATTTTTGTTTGCAAAGAAGCAATATCAATAAATTCTAACAATCCACAAACTTTAAAAAACATTTCTAAATTACTTATAAATTTTTGATTAAATTCATAAATCATAATATCCTTATAAATAATATCTAGATCCATAATTGTTTGTTCCCCATACTGTTCTTCTTTAAAGTTATTAATTGCATCAATTATTTTTAATGTTGATGCCGCTATATCGGTATTACTAATAAAACTTAAATCAATTATTGCTGAAGATGTAGTTTTTAGAGCATAAGACTTAATATCTTCAATATATATTCGCCCTTCTTCATGAGCCCTGTTATATTTTGATTCTAGTAAATAAGCTCTAGCAAATTCTTGGGAAACTGTTTTACCAAAGTTAAGCATCAAATCAATCGGTTTATTCTCTTGATAATTTTTAGCATTTAACCCAATTTTCTCAACAGCTTTAACAAATTTATGCTGTTCTTTTACGGAGAATGCCTCACGGGATGCCGCTCTTTGCAAACGATATTCATTAAATCTTTGATATACCTCGTTGTATCCACATTTCTTAAGGGTATTTTCTATTATGTCTTGAATGTCTTCAACATTAATGGTCTTTCTTGTTTCATAAACAGATACGATATAATCCAGTACTTGATTATATACTTTGTTTATTTTCTTTTCATTATTAGCTTCTTCATCAACACTATCAAAGGCCTGTTTTATTGCTATAGCTATTTTGACACTGTTGAAAGTTACTCTTTGACCACTACGCTTGACAACAACTAAATTTTCTAACACTCCATTTTCTTTCATTTTCTCTACCCTCAAATCCATTATAACAAAGATATAAAAATATGCAATGTTTTTTTTTTAGTTTTTTTTAAAAATTTTTTGGTAATTTTATTTTTCCTCTGATTTTTTCCTAAAAAAAACATTTTTTTTTTTTATTTTATTTTTTTGTCAATATATGTCAATTAACAATACTTTTACATTTACTTTCACCCCAACCTATCGGGCAGTAAAAATAGCGAAAAACACTTGACTCTCTAGCCAACTTATGGTAATATAGTTATTGTCAATGGCGAGGTATATCAACTGGCTAGATAGTTCGGTTCATACCTGTTCTGTTAAGAACAGGTTTTTTATTTTCTAACATCAATTTTTTCTTTATTTTACAAGGGTTTGCGACGATGCAAGCTTTTTTTATAAAAAATTTGTAGTTAAATTTTAGTTAATTTTTTATAAATAATATTTTTTCTTACTCAAATTTATTCAAACTTATTTATGTTCATTTTAATTTATTTTAGTGTATAAAAAAACAACCCTGTACTAGCAGTTGTTTATAATTTCTTTTATTTTTATATAATCATCAATTAATGATAAATACTGAAATTGATAAAATTCCACTGTTCTATAATAAATATTATCAAAATAATAAATACCTTTCCTTTTTTCTACTTCATAATCAATATTAAATTTTTTTGATTTTTTTCTCTTTTCTATTACTATATTTATATTTGAAAATATATATGTAAGTACAAATTCATCATCAAGATTACATATTCCTATTTTTTTAAAGAAATTGGCTATATCACATAGTTCTATAACTGAATACTCCGAAATTTTTTTGATTTTAATATTTTCTCTTTTTAAACTATTTTTTACTTCTGGCATATCCTGAATATTGTTTATAAAATTGCCAAAAATAATTTTATAAATATTTTCTTTAAAAAAATCTATATATTTATTATCTCCAACGTAATGTTTAGATAATAAGTATTTTTCTACATTTTGTTTATTACCATTAATTATATCTTCCATGACTACTTCTCTAGCTTTATAAAGCGATGGAAATATTTTTAAAAGAAAATCAAATAACCTAGTCAATAGCATTAAAAACTGTTCTTCAGCACTATATATTTCACTTGGATTCGCATTACAACATACTATTTTATTATCTAATTTTAAAATTATTTCATCTAATATATCTGTTTTAAGCAATTTATAAATGATTAAATCGTAATCATGTGGACTATTTAACAATATATTACACATTTTTTGCTTTTTCTGTATCAGATCCATTATTAGTCCTTTCTATTTTAATAATTACTTAACTATATAATTCTTCGTTTTCCTTAATAGCAAAAAATACCATTTCTATACCGTTTTCAACTGCTGTCATAAAGATAGACTTATTATAAGGTGTTAAATACCAATAATACTTTTTTTCGTCCTTATCTTTAATAATCCCAAATTCATAATTATTTTTTGGAGCATAAGCCACTAGATGATCCTCTACCAGATGAAATTTAATACCAGCATTAATATATGGTTTCACATATTCGTCAAAATCTTCTCTTGCAAAAAATCTATCCAATTCATCCACTAATGGTTTAGCACAATACTTCTTACTTCTTATTGCTTTCACTTCCTTTCCTAATCATTTTGCATATTCACCCAGCAAATCTTTTACACTGTTACTTACTGGAGTATGTTATTTAAAAATCGTATCATATTATTAGTGGTAAAGTTGGTGATACGATTGTGAAATTAAACAAAGTATTCGGCAACAATGTGAAATATTTTAGATTTCGGAAAAAATATACACAAGAGAAAGTTGCTGAACTAACCGATACTAGTGTAACTTATATAAGTCAACTAGAATTAGGTCATCATACTCCGTCTTTTGAGAAGCTGGAACTTCTTTCAAAAGCGTTGGGTGTTGAGCCTTTTGAATTTTACGTCAAAAGGGACTTTAAAAAGTTACCTGCTAGAGTGGATATGACAAATATTGATGAATAACAATTACGGTTGTTATTCTTTTTCATTATATCACATTTTTTAATATCAAAGTTAATTATTTTGCGTGCATTGGGCAAAATAGCAAATACACCTGTTAAAATGCGACAATATTTTCAGGTGGTAACAATGTATTTTAATAATTTACAATATTTAAGAAATGAGAAAGAATTAACTCAAAGAGAAGTATCAGAAATATTGAATTGCAAAAGAAGTACTTATGATAATTGGGAACATGGTAACGTTATGATTCCCCTTGATATGGCTGATAAATTATCTTGCTTTTATAAAGTTAAGCTATCATATATTTATGGCATTGATAAAGACCTAGTTAAAGTAGAAAATATTAAAAGAATTGATTACAGCAAAATGCTTGCTACTTTAAATGAGAAAAAAGAAGAATATAAGCATACTTATACTTACATAGCTGATAATCTAAAATGTAATGTATCAACAGTACAAAGATATTTTAAAGGTGTATTCTTCCCACCTATTGATAGACTAGTAGCATTAGCTAATTTATATAATATGGAGCTTGACGTGTTATGTGGTAAACTGTAAAATTTTACCTGTTTTCTTATTTGTAAAACAATGCTATAATAAAAACAGCGAAAGGTCTATTAGTTTATGAATAAGAAGTATTTAGAATTGAAAGAAAAATTATTAACTGACTATGAATTACAAAAAAAATTTTTTGAGTTAGCACAAAAATTTACAGATCCAGCTGATAAAGTTAAGAGTATATTAAATGATAATCTTGTTAATCAATTTGAAGAAACAAAAGATAATATTACTTTTGGAGCATTTATTAAAAAGCAAAATAATTCTTATTGTGTATCTATGATTATTTTTGACATTGATTATACATTTTCAAATTTAAACGCAAAAACGTATGATAATTTAGAAGAAGCAAATATCTATTTTTCTTCTTTAAAAGATTTAATAAAAAATAACGATCTTGAAAATTTATCTTCTACTTTATTAAAAAACTGTCAATAATGTGCGATAACAATACAAAGGCATTTAAAAATATGATATAATTATATATATCAATGATACATGGTAGATAAATTTTACTTGTAATTATATATAGATGGTAGTATTAGTCTATAAACAGATTAGTTCTACCATTTTTCATTTGATAACGTGTTTATGAAATGGAGGTATATAATGCTTGTAAAAGAACAAACTGGGGTTATTGTTATTGATTTAAAGCCTATGCTCGAGTTAAGAAATATGACACCATATAAATTAAGCCAACTCTCTGGAATTGATAAAGATACCATTTATAAATATGTTAATGGACAAGTTTTATATAGAGTTGATTTATTTAATCTCGCTAAAATCTGTCATATTCTTAAATGTGAATTACATCAAATTATGTGGTATGAAGAAAATGGTAAATAAATCATTTTGTATTTTTATTATATTTATTTTATATTTTTTTTAGGTATTGGCTTTTATAAAATGCGTGGTACAATGTGTATAGTAGTAAAAACTATAAGCAAATGAGCCTATGCTTGTTGTTACGACTATTCCCTGTAAAATGGGAATAGTCTTTTTTACTACTTTGTGCTAACATATAAAGCAATTTAATTGTTTTATATGTTAGGGGGTGATTTGTGAATGCACTATTGCAAATTTTCAAGCGATCATAAGGGATACTTTCCCCCAAAATCCAAAAGTTACGACAATAAAACATTTTACTTATCACTTAAACATAAGAGTAATAGCTTTTTTATCAACCGATAAACTGGCTGTTGCTCTTTTTTTCATAGTTGGAGGGAATTGTTATGAATAGCACACACGTTTTAACTGATTTTATGATTAAACAGTTTGATGTAAAAAAATTAGAAGAAATAGTAAAAGCCTTTTTGGAATTAGTAGAAACTGCAACTTTAATACTTGATGATAAAGATTACTATATCCGAATTACACCTACTTATGAAGTGGAACTTGCTGGAAAATCAAGTGTTCGTAATACTTGTAGTAAAATCGAAACATTTATGATTTATGAATATGACAGCAAAGATAAATTGAGGGATCTAATAGCAAAATATCCAAGTGCAGTTGAAGTGTAAAAAACAAGCCTCGTACTTTCAGTGCGGGGTGGTTGACATTTTTTTGATATATTTACAAAAAAAATTTTAAGTATAAAGAACAAACGTCATTTTATGTGTTATACTATAAATGGTGATAATGTGATAAGATTTGAGAATGTTTCTCGTTCTTTTGGTAATAAAAAAGTTTTAGAAAATATTAATTTAGAAATTGATGATAATGCTATTACTTGTTTAATTGGCGAAAGTGGGTGTGGAAAAACAACCATTTTAAAGATGATTAATAGATTAATTGAACCTACTACGGGAGTAATTACTATTAATGGTCGAAATGTTTTAAAGCAAGATCCTATAAAACTTCGAAGAAGTATAGGCTATGTTATTCAACAAACCGGTTTATTTCCGCATATGACAATTCGTGACAATATTGCAATTATTTTAAACCTTAAAAAGAAAAAAGAGGTTGTTGATAAACGAGTATTAGAACTTATGGATATGATTGAATTAGATCCAAATGAATATTTAGATAGTTATCCATCAGAACTATCAGGTGGTCAACAACAAAGAATTGGAATAGCCAGAGCTTTTGCCACAAATCCGCAAATAATTCTTATGGATGAACCGTTTAGTGCTCTTGATCCGGTTACGCGATCATCTTTACAGGATGAACTTATAAAAATTCAAAATAAGTATAAAAAAACAATTATATTTGTTACTCATGATATGGATGAAGCCATTAAATTAGCTGATAAAATTGCTATTATTGATGATGGAAATATAATTCAATATGATACTCCGGAAAATATATTAAAACATCCTGTTAATGATTTTGTGAAAAATTTTGTTGGCGAAAAGAAAATTTGGAGATCACCAGAATTAATTAAAGTAAAAGATATAATGATTGAACATCCCGAAACTTGTAGTCCTAATTTTTCAATATTTTATTGTATAAATAAGATGAAAATGGCCAAAGTAGATACATTAATGGTAGTTGATGAAGAAAATATTTTACAAGGAATACTATATGCCGCAAGTTTAACAAATGTTAATTATAATAATAAAAAAGCCAAAGATTTTATTGAAAAAGATTTTATGGCAGCCAATCCTAATGATTCGATTGTTGATTTATTAGAATTAATCGATATTCATAAAATATCTACAATGCCGGTAACAGATAGAAATGGACATTTAAAAGGTCTTATAACAAGAAGTACACTTCTTACTTATATGAGTCAACAGTTTTTAGAGGAGGACGAGTAGTGAATTTATTTGAATATATAAAAGATAATTTTTCAGAAATTATGGATCTTTTATTAGAACATATTGAATTAACTTTTTTATCAGTTTTTATTGCTATTTTAATTGGTATACCACTAGGAATCATAATTAGTTATGTTAAAAAATTAGATAAGCCGGTTTTAGGTTTATCTAATGTTGTTCAAGCAATTCCTTCGATGGCGTTATTAGGTTTTACAATTCCTTTTTTAGGAATTGGTACTAAGCCAGCTATTGTTATGGTCGTTTTATATTCCTTGCTTCCAATTATTAAAAATACCTATATTGGTATAAAAAACATCAATTTACAAATGATTGAAGCGGCTAAAGGTATTGGACTTACGAAATGGCAAATTTTAACGAAAATTCAAATTCCCTTAGCCTTACCAGTTATAATGGGAGGAATTCGCATATCCTCAGTTAGTGCTGTCGGACTTATGACTTTAGCCGCCTTTTGTGGAGCTGGTGGACTTGGTTATTTGGTATATGCGGGTATTCGTTCAATTAATAATATGCAAATTTTAGCCGGAGCAATACCTGCTTGTTTATTAGCTTTATTTATAGATTATATTTTAGGAATTGTTGAAAATTTAGTTACTCCAAAATATACGAAAAGTAAAGAAAAAAAATCATTTTTTAAAAATGAAAAAGTTCAAAAAGTTATATTAATAATATTTGGAATAATTTTAATTATAATGTTTATAGCTCCATTATTTAATAAAGAGAAAATAGAAAAACAAATAACTATTGGTAGTATGGATTTTACTGAACAAGAGATATTATCATATATGATTAATGATATAATTGAAGAAAATACAGATATTACAGTTAATCAAAGATTATCACTTGGTTCTTCAAATATTGTTTTATCAGCATTAAGACAAAATGATATAGATATATATGTTGATTATACGGGAACTATTTATGGAAGTTTGTTAAAAAAAGAACCTAATAGTGATGTTCAAGAAGTTTATGAAGTATCAAAAAAAGAATTAAAAGATAGGTATGATTTAAATGTATTAAGTGATTTAAATTTTAATAACACTTATACATTAGCTGTTACCAAGGAAACGGCTAATGAATACAATTTAAAAACAATTAGTGATTTAAGTGCTGTATCTAGCGAACTTGTTTTTTCACCAACTTTAGTTTTTATGGAAAGAAATGATTGTTGGCTTGGCTTGCAAAAAACTTATCCAATTGAATTTAAAGATGTTATAGCAATGGATGGAGCACCTAGATATTTAGCCCTTATGAGTGGTGAAAGCGATGTTATAGATGCTTATTCAACGGATGGTTTATTAAAAAAATATGATTTGGTTGTCTTAGAAGATGATAAAAATTTCTTCTTGCCATATCATGCTATCCCGATTGTTAATAATCGTCTATTAGAAGAATATCCGGAAGTTGTTCCATTGTTAGAAAAATTAAGTAATTATTTAAATGATGATGTAATGCGAGAATTAAACTATTTAGTAGATGAAGAAAGACAAAAGCCAGAAGATGTAGCTTATAACTTTTTAAAACAAAATAATTTAATTGCCTAACAAATAACTTGGAAGGAGGAAAATGTGTATAAAACCGTCGTAATAGAATATTTGCCAAAAGCTGATGATATGGCTAAAAGAATCGAAGACAAAGCTAATGAAATGTCTAAAGAAGGTTATATACTTGTTACCATGTCAATTACAGGAACAGCAAAAGCAATTTTAGTATTTAAAAAAGGTTTGAAAAAAAGTTTTATATAAATTCAATGTCATTAACTTAAGAAATTTTATAGATAGATATTTAAAAATCTATCTTTTTTTGTTATCATAAATACGTAAAGAGTAATAAAAAGGGATATATAAGTCAATGAAATATAAAGAATATGCAATTAATAAAACAAATTCAATAATTTTGAATAAAGATTCAATATCATTATATAGAATGTGTGAAACAGATTTTACAAGAAATAGAAAAATGAATTTTGAAAAAGTTGTGATGTATAGTTTAAATAAGAAAGGATTAACATCAAAAATGGAAATAGAAGAATTTAACGAAATAATTGATAGTAAAGATATATCGAGTCCTGGAGTATTAAAACAACGAAAAAAATTAAGGGCAGAAATATATAAAGATATGATGCAAAATAACATAAAAGGATTTTACAATGAATTTTCAGATGAAGTAAAATTATTTAAAGGATATATTGTAACAGCAACAGATGGAAGTGATTTTGAAATACCAAATACTATAACAACAAGAAAAAATTATAATAGTACCAAAGATAACACTAGTGTTGCAAGAGCACATGTTTCTAATAGTTTTGATTTACTAAATAAGTACATATTAAGCACAATCATAGGTCCAGAAAAAAGCAATGAAAAAGAAATGGATATAGAACATTTAAAAGAGATAAAAGAAATGAATTTAAAATTTCCTATCATTAGAGTAAAAGATAGAGGGTATGTATCTGTAAAAGATATTTATTACTCAAATCAAAATAATGATAAATTTGTTACTCGTCTTAAGAAAACAGATTTTAAAAAACAAGTAATGTCAATGAAAACGAAAGATGAAATAGTAGAAATATCATATCAATATGATAGAATTAGAAATTATAAAGATAGCGATCCTGAATTTTATAAATTAATGGAAGACACTAAAACTAGTGTCTTTGTGAGAATTGTTAAAATTGTATTACCAACAGGTGAAGTAGAAATATTAATGACTAATTTGACTGAAGAAGAAGCTAATTATGAAGACATGAATGAATTATATCAATTAAGATGGGGAATAGAAACCAATTACCATTATTTAAAAGAAAGTTTAAAAATAGAAACAATAACAAGTAGTATTGATAATATCATAAAACAAGATATATATAGCCAAATGTTTGTCTTTAATTTATTGCAAGCGTTTGTTAATGATTCAAATGAAAATATAAAAGATTTAAAATACAAATATGAAATGAAAGTAAATTTTAATATGGCCATTGGATTCTTTAAAAAATTTTTTATATTAATTTTCGTTGAAGAAGATATGGAGTTAAAGAAAAAACTAATGGATAAATTACAAGAAAAGATAGAAAAATATTTAGAACCAGTTCGACCAGGAAGAAAATATCCAAGAAATAAAGATAAAAAGAATAAACATCCTATAAATAAGCGAAAATCATTTTAATTTATGATTATTATATTGTAAAAACTGCACTGCAAGTGCGGGGCGTTGCTGTGTAATTAATTTTTTAATTGATTTAATAGCAAAAAAAGAAGTGAATTTTTCTTTTAAAATCACTTTCTTTTATATTTATCATATTCTTAAGTTAATGACATTGATATAAATTACAATTTATCGATGAGATCGACTTAATATAGTCGGTCTTTTTTTATACTCAAAATTGAAAGGAAGTGATTTAATTGAGTATATTACAAGAATATGAAGAAATAAGAAAAGAATTAGGAAACGGTATCAATAAAGGTATTGAGTTATACCTATCCAAAAATCCTAATTTGTTATTAAGTGATATTTATTATAAAGAAAAAGAATATAAAAAGTTTGAAAAATGGTTTGAAAATTATTTAAAACCTTTTATGACTTTAGAGTGTAATAAAGAATATTCATTATTTTTAGATCAGTCTGATTTTGATAGGTCTATTTTTAGAACTAGAAATAAAGACGGTATATTTGGTAATGGTTATGATTATGAAAGTCTAGTTAAAACTTTTGTCGAGCATAAACTCCCCCACTTGAGTAGGGAGCTTTTTTATGATTCAGAAAATGGTATGTTCTCTGTTTCATCTTATGATAAAAAAGTTATTGAAGAACTTGGCTTTGAGTTAGCACAAGAATTAAGAAAGGATAAGTTTAAAGATTATGTTTCCGAAATGGAAAGTTACGACTATTATCTTTAAATATTTTGATATATGAAAACAATAGAAATATATGATTATGACACTAATAAACCCAAGTTCACTATTCAAACTAGAAAAACAAAAAATATTCAAGACGATATTATTAAATTTTTAAAAGACCAAAAATATAGTTTAATCCTACAAGGAAAAGTTATCCCAAATATAGAAACAAATCTTTATTGGCTTGCTTACAATAAAGCCACTAAAGAAAGTATTAAATTGTAGTATCGTGAAAAAGAAAATGTAAAAGAAAAAGATACTTTTTACATTACTGGTTTAAGGTTATCTAATAAACAAAGACAACAATTAAAAGAATTAGGATACTACACTTATGATATAGGTAGTGATTCTTTTGACGAGCCTGATTATGTTTCAAATCAAATTATCATAAATCATATTGGTACTTTAATTACTACTAGAGATTTACACTTAAATAATTCTGATTATATGGATTTAGATAAAGCTATTAAAGGTTGTGAAGAAAAATATATTGAACTTGATTCAATACTAGATACTGGAAAGGAACTGTAAATATGGAAGCATTAATTATTATTTTAATTTTAGTTTTACTTTTCATTTACTGTGCTTGCACGGTTTCAAGTTATTGTTCAAGGCAAGAAGAAAAACAAGAAAGGACTGATAAACATGAGTAAATATCAAATTGAAATTGTCGAAACTTTAAGTCGTGTTATTGATATTGAGGCTAATAGCTACGAAGAAGCATTAGATAAAGTAAAAGCAAAATATGATAATTCTGATATTATTTTAGACTGGGAAGATTTAGAAAATGTAGATTATAAAAAATATCCATATCCTAAATTGAAAGAAGATATTATGTTAGAGATTAACTACGATAAAATTAATAACTCGGTAATAATTGGGACAGAAAATTCATCAGGTGCAGAATACCATTGCTCTGATAAAAAAGATTTAAAAAATAGAATTAATGAATATATTGATGGCATCCGACTATGTGGATTACGATAATGCAATGGCAGTGAAATTTCAACAAGCCATTCTTTCGTTACCTGAAAAACAACGTATCGTGTTTAACCTGCGTTACTATGATGAATTGGATTATGAGGAAATTAGCCGGATAACCGATACGCGGGCGGAAACGTTGAAGGTGAATTATCATTATGCCAAAGAGAAAATAAAAGAATATATGACTAATAATTAAGGATAGAATGGAGAAAGAATTTGATTTTAAAAACATAGGAAAGCAGATGCCTAATCGTACACCGGATGGTTTCTTTGACCGGATGCAGGAACAGGTATCGGCACGTACGAAAGTGGAAAAACATAAAAAACAACTTCGGATGAGGTTGGTGATTGCGGCAACACTGGCGGCGGCAGCGATGGTGTTGGGATTGGTTTTCTTTCCTGCCGGTACTCCGGAAGCGGAACAAGTATCTTCCAATTCTTTACTTGTGGCAACCGGTATTGACATCTCATATTCGGATGCAATGGATAATTTTATAGCCGAAATGCCGGATGATGAGTTAGAGGAATGGGTGGAATTATCAGAGTATGACGTATTTATGAATTAATTATTTATTTAAAAAGTAATAGATTATGAAGACAAAAAAGTTTTTTATGGTGTTGATAGCTCTCTTTATGGGTAGTCAAATGGCAATATTTGCACAAGGTAAAAAAGAAGGAAAGATGGACAGAAAGCAGTTCGGTCAGGAACAGATGCAGAAAATGCAATGTAATCAGCTCATAAATGCACTGGCATTGGATGATGCGGAGACTGCTAAGTTTAAACCTGTATACACCAAATATATGGAAGAAATGCGTGCTGTCCGCGATATGAATCCGCGTGCTCCTCGTTCTACGCTTACGGATGCAGAAGTAGAACAAGTAATAAAGGCTCGTTTTGCTCAGAGCCGCAAGATGCTGGATATTCGTGAGAAATATTATAATGAATTCCGTAAATTCCTATCACCGAAACAAATACAGAAAATGTATAATATGGAAAAAAGAATCGGAGATAAAATGAGAAAGGAGATGGGTAAAAGACAAGGAATGAAGAAGAATAATAGTAACAGCAGGAGATAATTCCTGCTCTTCACGAATAAACAACACGGATTTTACGGATTCAAGAGCTCGGCTCCTTATGTCCGTAAAATCCGTGTCCGGATAATAAAAGACGGTCGATTTCAGTTTATTTCT
>UREA01000011.1 GCA_900546715.1 uncultured Mycoplasmatota bacterium
ACCCTTCTTTTTTTATATATGATATAGACCGTTTTTTATAGCTTCTTCCTGAAAGAAAGATTTGCTCTGTTTTTTTCTTCCACTCCTTACATTTTCTCTTTTGGGGTGACAGGCCTATGCTTGTTTTTCCGTTTATATCCATTGTGGGATTTTTCTTGATAGGATTTGTTCTTCTTCAATCCAGGCAGCATAAAGTTCGCTCGCTTGGTCCTAAAGCTTTATACACGCTTTCCTAAGCCTTTTCGGGCTGATGATTATGGAGATTTTTACGGTTATGTAGTACAGACTCCGACAGTGGACTATACAGTCGCTTCGAATGGACTATACAGTCTATTATAAGCGTCTGTATAGTCCACTGTCGGAGTCTGTATTAGGTGGCTGGAAGAAAGAGCTTAATGTAATGGAAGAAAAAGCTTAGATAACGGGTAATGAGCAGGAATGCTTCAAAATGTCAATAATAGAAAGGTTGCAGGCTTTTTAATGAAGTTGTAATACTACCATCTCACTCTCGGTTCCTATTCTGAAAGGAGGTCCCCATAAAGATAATCCGCTGGAAACATATATATGGCTGTTTTCCCATTGGCGATAGCCGTGACTTTGTTCATAAAGATGGTCTGTTACCCAAATCATGGGCAAACCTGTCAATGGTGAGTATGTCCGCTGAACTGTAAGTCGATACCGGCTGCCTGACTCTCTGCCAGTTGGTAAGGCTGATGGTCCAACAGAATAACCGGTGTGCTTTTCTCTATACGGGCCATATACTTTTGTAATGGAAGCCGTCTGGCATTGCTACGGTCGTCACGTCCTATCAGTTGAATGCCGCAGGGAAGTGTGACAACCGAGTCGCGCAGTAGTTGTATAGGAGTATTTTGTATAAATTGGATACTTTTGTCTATCCCGCTGATATATTCATGGTTTCCGGGGACCATGTAGATTCCCAGTGGTGCTTTTAATTCCGTTAGTTCTTCAGCCATGTTTTCAGCATAAAGAGGTATTACGCTGTTATCAATTAAATCGCCTCCAATTAGGATTAAGTCCGGATTCTGTCCGTTAATCATTTTCACATATTGCTTCAAAGACGTTTTTCCTGTGCCGTTGCCCAAATGTATATCGCTCACTGCAACTATTTTTATAGGACGCCGATTATCGGTCAGCGGTTTGGTGAGCGTGATGTTGACAGTATTTATCTTGGGATGGCGATAATTATAGTATCCATATCCCAACAAGACGAATGTGGCCAGTAAAGAAGTCATGAAACTCTGGTTGAAAGAAATAGAGCACAGTTTCAATAAATCAAAGAAAAGTAAAAAATAAAAATGAGTATGGCTCATCAAAGTTTGCTACTAAAAAAGAAATTGCTAAAACGTTTAAAAAAGAAAATATTTATAATATCAAAGAAGCTGGCTTTCCTGTTTATTTTGAAAAGAAAAATAATCAATTTGAAAGTGTTTATTTTGATAATGTAAGTCCACATTGGTTATTAATTGGTAGTACTGGATCAGGTAAGTCAGCAACCGTCGTACTTTCAGAGTGTATAATGTTCGCTACTGCTAAAGAAAAAGAAAGTTTAATCATTACTGATCCTAAAGGCGAAATATTTTCTAAAACTTCTAGCATATTTAAAGATAATGGTTATGAAAACATCATTACTATTGATTTTAGAAATCCCCATTTATCTACGCATATAAATATTATGCAACCGATTATTGATGAGTGGAAAGTCCATTGTATATATGAAGAAAAGTTATTTTATTCTATCTGTTACTTGTTTCATATTTTACAAATTGATTTTGAACAAATTATCGTAAATGAACAATATAAAAATGATATTAAAGTAACTTATAAACTAGATGAATATATCATTGAGTATATTTTAAATAACATTGATGCTATCAAAGATAAACTAGAAAGCGAAGATTTTTTTGATTTATTAAAAGAAAAAGTTGATTATGAATACAAATCTATTAATAATTCGGAGCTTTTAAATTATATAAAGCAATATCAAAATCAAAGTTCTTCTAGTCAAGCTGAAGCTACTAGACTTATTAATAATTTAGCTGATTTAATATTCGCTGAAAAAGAAACAAAAGATCCGTTTTGGTTAAACTCATCTAAAAATCTTTTCAAAGGTATTGCTGGTATTTTTTTAGAAGATTACGAAAGTGGCTTGATACCAGAAAATAAGATAAATGTTTCTAGTATTAAAAAGTTTCAAAACTCCTCTTTATTAAAAGAAAATCAAATCTATTTACAGAGAAACTTAAATACTAGAGATTATGGTACTATTTCAAAAGATTATCTTACTTCTATTTTATCGGCGAGTGAAAATACATATAAATCAATTACAGCTGTCTTTGGCGAAAAAATGCAAATCTTTGATGACCTTAATGTAGAAAACATTACTAGCTCTAGTGATTTTGAAATATCTTCTTTAGTTGATAAACCCAGTGTACTTTATATTATCGTTCCTGACGAGGATAAGAGCTATTACCAGCTCGTTACTATCATTGTAGGTATTCTTTATAAGGAACTAACTAAAATCGCTAATATGCCCCATAATAACGGAAAATTACCACGTAAAATTGAGTGGATATTAGATGAGTTCGCAAACTGTCCACCGTTGAGTGATATTGAAACGATCGTGTCTGTTGCTAGATCAAGAAATATGCGTTTTCAATTCTTTATTCAGTCTTTTGCTCAACTAGACCAAGTTTATGGGAAAGAATCATCATCTATTATTCAAGATAATTCAGCACTCACTTATCTAAAAACAAACAGTATTGATTGTGCTGATGTTATTAGTCGTAAACTTGGTAAATCTACTATTGAAACCCAGTCAATAAGCCAAAGTACTGATACCTTTAAAGTAGGTGCTAATAAGACTACTTCTCTACTCGGTAGGGAACTTTTAACAGCTAATGAAATAATCGTATTAAAATATAAAACTATTATTTTCCCAACTGTTTCTAATCCTATTTTTAGAGATACTTATTTATATAGTGATATATTTAAAAATTATAATTTTAATCCAATTACTAGACAAATAAAAATGATTAAGAAAAATACTCAAAATTATTATACTGTTGAACAAATGAGATCCAACTATGAGAATTTATTTAATAATGAAATGCAAAAAACTTATTCACAAGAAGATAACCCAGATACTGAAAAAGAACAATTACAAAGTTTTATTAACATATTACAAGATACTATTCGTTGTGATAAAACAACTATAACAAATAACAATTATATTATAGAAATAGATAGAAAAATCAATTTATTTGAACAAAACAAAATTTTAGATTTAATTACACCTTATGTTGTTGTAGATATGATTATTAGTAATAAAGAAAGTAAAACTATATTAAAAATTAGTGAGGAGGTAGATTATTATAAATGATAAATTATATAGTATCGAGGAAATAAAAAATATGTCTATAAATGATTTGTTTTCTTTAATTTCTTCTTCTGGTAATAATGTAAATCAAAATACATCAAATGAAATTATTTATAATACTAATGAGTTTTTAGAGCATTATCCAATGTTTACAAAATATAGTTTAGATATGGCTATCAAAAAAAATAATTTACCTCATTTTAGAGTTGGACATAAAAGATATTTTAAAAAAGATGCTATTGATAAATGGATCATAAATCAAAATAATATAAATATAGTCATTAAAAAAAGAAAATAAATGATAAAAGTTGATAATAACCTCTATAAATATAGTGATACCACTTATTTAGTAGCAATTAAAAGGAAAAACTCTCTTGGTAAATTAGTTAATATTCAACAGTACTTTGAGGCTAATTCTGATAATGATGCTATTAATTATAGAAATAAGTTATATGCTGAAAATCATATAGAAATAAAAAATAAAAAGAAACAAAAAAAGAACAGTACAAATATTGATAAATATATCTATAAATATGGTAAGGATTATTATAGAATTTTTATTCAACCTAATAAATTATTTCCTGATGGTTATAGCGATTATTTTTATATGAGTTTAAAAGAAGTAAAAGATTATAGAGATGAACTTATATCAAAAGCTAAACTTGGTAAAGTTCCTACTGCTAAATATAGAAAAATGTTAGTAAAGGATTTTAAAACAGAGTTTTTAGAAAAATATTGTTATGGTAATTTAAGTGAAGTTACAGCCGATGGCTACGAAAGAATGCTAGACGGTTTTTTTATACCTAAATTTGGTAATTTTACCATGCAAGAAATGGAAAATAAAACAGATGATTTGCAAGCCTTTGTTAATGGCTTAAAAGAAACTCCAAATAAAACTAATCCTAATAAAATGATTTCTACTAAATATCAAAATAGTATTTATAATGTTGTTAATCTTTTCTTTAATATTTGTAAAGACTGGAACGGTATAGAACGTAACCCCATGAAAAATATAAAGCCACCAAAATTTAAAACAAAAACAACTAAAATTTATGATTTAGAAGAAATGTATAATGTTTTAGATAAATTAAAAGACGAAAACATTAGAGATAAATACGTTATTGCTATTCTTGTATGTTCTGGTGTACGAAAAGGCGAACTAGTCGGATTACACGTAGAAGATTTTAACTTTGAAAACAATACAATTACTGTTCGTCATAATGTAGTTAGTACTAAACGAAAAGGTACTACTTATGAAAAAGAAACAAAAACAGAAAATGGCGAACGTGTGATTACGTTACCACCATTTGTTATAAATATTGCTAAAGTATATTTAAAATACCGTGAAGAATTAATTAATAAATTTGTAGAAAGGTACGGTAAAGACTATGTTCCACCTGATAATATGTTATTAAGTAGATTTGGTAAAATAATGCACCCTGATACACCATATAAAATTTGGTGTGATTTTAGAGATAAAAACGCATTAGGTGAAGTTACACCACATGGGTTAAGACACAGTTGGTGTACTGCTGAATACCATGAGAATAAATATTTAACTGAAAAAGAACTAGCTATTTTAATGGGACATGGTGTAAATATAAAAATGACACAACACTATACGCACCCTAAAGAAAGTAATCTTAAAAATTCTAGTATGATTTTTAATAAATTTGAAGAAAAGTTAAATAATAATAATGAATTATTTATTAATTTAAAATTTGAACAAGTAGCAACTATATTATCTGGAAAAGTTTTTACTAGTAGTGATGAAATGTATGACATAGTAAAAAGGTATTATTCTTTAAGCTATGATCCAACATATAAGGAAATACCTAAAATGTTATTTCAAAAAAAAAAGATTTTAGAAAATAATGATAATCTTTATAAAGATATTACAACCTTTATTTTAAAGACACCAAACGACTGGGAGGCTATCTACAAAGGAAAAGAATTGTTTGGCGATTCATTTAAAATAGAAACTATACACTCAAAAGAAAAAAGAAAAGAATTTAAAGAAAAGTTACAAGATACTTTAGAAATTGCGTTATAAATTCATTAAAAACGAGCAAAAAAAGAAAAAAACATATTGTCAAACGTGAATAAATATGATAACATTATATTGTTCACGTTGTATTATGGCGAGATAGCACAGTTGGCTAGTGCAATCGGTTCATACCCGATAGGTCGAGGGTTCGAATCCCCCTCTCGCTACCAATTTTGTTTATTTTACTAGGTTTTAAGCCTAGTTTTTTATTGGGAATATCTGATATAGGTATTCCCATCTTTTTTATTTTAAGAATAAATGATATAATTATCTAAACAACAAATAGTAATTTATATAAAAGATTGGAGTAAAACTATGAAGCAAATATTTGAAAAAAACGAAACTTTATTTTGCATATTATTAATTTTATTGTATGTGATTATCAATTCATATTGTATGCAAAATTTTGGATTAACTGATTATAGAAGTGCAATTATTAATACTATTTTTTCTATTTTTTTAATTCTGCTTATGATTATTTTAAAAAGAACAAAATACTATGGTCTTACAAAAGTTAGAAATTCAAAAAAATATTTATTCTTCATTCCATTAATCTTAATAGCAACTGTAAACTTGTGGAATGGAATTAATATTAATAATAGGACAAATGAAATTATATTTTATATATTAACTATGATAAATGTTGGATTTATTGAAGAAATAATATTTAGAGGATTTTTGTTTAAAATGATGGAAAAAGATAATATTAAAAGTGCCATAATAGTAGGTGCTTTAACATTTGGTATTGGACATATAATTAATTTGTTTAATGGTGCAGATATTATTCCAACATTAATGCAAGTATGTTATGCAACTGCTATTGGATACTTATTTGTTATTATATTTTATAAAAGCAAGTCATTAATTCCTTGTATAATAACACACTCAGTCACTAATTCTCTAGCAATATTTAATGTTGAAAACACCATATTAACATATATTGTTCCAATATTTTTAATAGTTGTATCAATTAGTTATGCAATTTATATAAATAAAATCGTTAAGGATTAACACAAATTACAATTTATCGGTTAAATATTTATAAAAAATTTGTAGTTAAATTTTAGTTATTTTTTATAAAAAATAATTCAAATTTACTTATATTTAATCAAATCTATTCAAACTTACTCGAATTTTACAAGTAATGAAAAGCCTTAAAAATAAAGGCTTTTTTGATATTTTACACTATATCACTAATTAGAGCTTTTTTTTCATACCCGAAATGTTGGGGGTTCGAGTCCCTCCCTCGCTACCAATTTGATTAATTTACTAGGCTTTAAGCCTAGTTTTTTTATTGGGAATATCTAAATAGGTATTCCCATCTTTTTTATTTTAAGAATAAATGATATAATTATCTAAACAACAAATAGTAATTTGAAAGTGAGTTGTTGAGATGGAAATATTAGAATATGGTAATCCCAAAAATGAGAAAATCATTTTGATTCACGGTTTTCAAAGTCCATATCAAATATGGGATGATTATATTGATTACTATAAAAATGACTACTGTGTAATTGTTCCTATTCTTGCAGGTCATAATATCAATGAGAAAGAGGATTTTGTATCATTCGATATTTGTGCTAAAGAATTAGAAGAATACTATATTACTAAATATGGTAATAAAGTTTTTGCAATTTATGGTATGAGTATGGGTGGAATTTTAGCAAGTTATATTTGGAAGAATAAAAATATAGAAATAGAAAAACTAATATTAGAGAGTTCTCCTCTTTTATCTTGGAATAAATTTATGACAAATTATTTTACAAAATGGTATTTGAATATTACTCATAAAACTCAAAATAGAGATGAAAGAACCATAAAACAAGCCATTGGCACTATTATTAGCGAAGATAAAGTAGATGTATTTTTAGAGTTGTTTGATTATCTGTCGGACAAAACAATAATTAATTGTGTTCAGGAAGTTGGAAAATTTAATTTACCTAGTGATATTAACACACCCAATACAGAGATTTATTATTTTTATGGTAGTAAAATAAATGAGATTTTATTTCGTAAAGTTGCACATTATTTGAAGAAAAACTATCAAAATACTACTACTATTTGTTTAAAAGGAAAAGGTCATTGTGAAGATGCACTAATTAATCCCGAAGAACATATTAAAACATTAAATAAAGTATTAAAAAAATAAATTCAAATTACAATTTATGGAGTTGATAATAAATGAATAAAGAAATATTATTATCCAATATAGATAAAGTTCATACTACTGAAATGGGTATTGATAGAATTAAGAAAAATCTTAAATTGAATACTTCGGAGGAAATTATGGATAAAAATTTCAAAAAAATAGGAACAATAAATTATAAAAATGGCAAATATGCTAATGTTTTTATGATTGGTAATTTTATATTTTTTGTACTTATTGGTATTGTTTTTATTATTTTAAATAATTCTGTAGAAAATAATACAATAAAAAGTCAATGGTTTTTATTAGGATGCATCCTTTATATAATCTTACATGAAATTACTCATTTAATTTTTATGAAGATATTTTCTAAAGAAAAAATAAATATATCCATTAAATTTCCAACCATATCAGTGGGAAGCAATGCAAAATACAGTAAAAAACAATTTTCTATTATTGCTCTTGCTCCAGTAATAATTTTAGGAATTATTCTTATACTACTTATTTTATTTTCCCAAAAAGATTACACTTTCCTATGGAGCATATTATTAACCCTAAATTTTGCTGGTTCCGGTGGAGATTTTTTACAGTTCTTAAAAATTAGCAAATACCCTACTAATACTTATTTTCAAGACACTAGTAATGAAACAATAGTATTTCAATGAAAATAACAAAATATAGAAGCAATATACCTAGTGTAATTGCTTTTTTCATGTTATAATTATCTTAAAATAGTAATTTGTAGAAAGGAGAAGATTTATGAAAAAAACAATATTAACTATTTTACTTTGTGGGATTACAATATTATTTTTAACTGGTTGCGGTAGCAAAATTGGAAAAACATCAGACATTGAAATAACAAACGATGATGTTTCAATAACTATAAAGGATGATACATTAACCAATACTGGAGCAACATTTGTTTTAGAAAATAATAGTAATCAAACTTTAGGTTATGGAGAACCATATCATTTGGAAATAAAAGATGATGATTCATGGCATATATTAAATACAATAAATGATGCAGTATTTATAATGCCACTTTATCACCTTAATCCTAATGAGAGTATAGAACTAAAAATTGATTGGGAGAATTTTTATGGTGTTTTAGAACCTGGAGAATATCGTTTAATAAAAGATGCATGTTTTGTAGTTGATGATGAAACATCTGATAACTTTTATATTGGTGTCGAATTTATCATAGAATAACAATTTGAAAGCGAGGATTTATGAATAAAGGAAAAACTGGAATATTTTTAATTATATTAGGAAACATATTATATTTAGCATATACTTTTTTCGGAGGAAATGAAACTACCCCATTTCCTGAATTTAGCTCAGGTTTATTACTTGGTTTGGGTGTAGGAATTAATTTAATAGGAATAATATCATTAATAATATATATTTCTAAAAATGAAAAAAATAAATAATTATAAAGTAAGGAGTGAAAAAATGTATAAAACTGTTGTTATAGAATATTCCCCTAAAGCAGATGATATGGCTAAAAAAATAGAAGAAAAAGCTAATGAAATGTTGCAAAAGGGATTCGAATTAGTTACTGTATCTATTACAGGATCAGCTAAAGCTATATTAGTATTTAAACAAATATAGGAAGAACTATGAATAAAATTATAATCTATGGAACACATTATGGAACAACAAAAGAGTATGCTGAAGAACTTGCAAATAGAACTAATATCAAAGCTATTTCTTATGAAAATGTCGAAGACATAAATGATTATGATACAATCATTTATTTAGGTGGTTTATATGCAGGTGGTGTTTTAGGAATGGCTAAAACACTAAAAAAACTAAATAATTTTCAAGATAAAAATATTATTATTGCAACTGTTGGTCTTGCTGATCCAAGTGATAAAACCAATGAATTTAACATTAGAAATAATATAAAAAGTCAACTAAAAAAGGAAATCTTTGAAAATGCCAAAATATTTCATCTAAGAGGTGGTATCGACTATAAAAAATTAAACTTTGTTCATAAAACAATGTTAAAATTGCTTTATAATAAAGTAAAAAATTTACCTAAAGATAAGCAAACACCTGAAGATAAAGCAATGATAGAAACTTATAATAAAAAAGTAAGTTTTATTGATTTTTCTAGTTTAGATAAAATAATTAAGGAAATAAATAAGGAAAAATAAGTAAATCAATAGGATTTGCTTTTTCAATTTTATTAATAGTACTCTAATTGATTGATTTACTGAATCAAAGCAAGTAATATGCTTTATGCCTATGAACAAATTTTAAAAATAAAGAACCCTTGATATTTTTCCTGTAAAAAATAGATTATATTTTATATGATATTAACGAAGGGAGAAAAAATATGAATCAAGAAAAAATTGGCAAATTTATCGCAGAATGCCGCAGGAAGAAAAATATGACACAACAAGAATTAGCAGAAAAGTTAGGAGTATCAGACCGCACTATTGGTAATTGGGAAAATGGTAGAAATATGCCTGATTTATCACTTTTTAAACCATTATGTGATGAACTTGATATTTCTTTAAATGATTTAATGAGTGGTGAAGTTGTAAAAAGTAAAGAATACCAAGAAAAATTAGAAGAAAATATTATTAATACAATAAGCTATACTAACAAAAAACTAGAAAACAAAAATAATATTATTGGTTTATTATTAATAATATTTGGTGTTTTAATATCACTTAGTGCTATAGCTATATTTCCAAGCGAATCAAGCTGGGGAGCTATTTATTCAGTATTTGGTGCTATTATTTCTTTACTTGGAGTTAGTAGATTTACTAAGAAACTAAACCACAGCAAAAGACTCATTTGTAATTTTGGTTACTTTATTATTTTTATCGCCGTATTATTCATCATCGATTATATTGGAGTTATTAACATTCATCAAGCTCCAAGATTTTCTTTAGTAAAAGTAACTGGTGATAATGTAATATATTATGATACCCTATTTTATGATGTTGTCAGATGTAATGTTGATAGCGATAATGAAACATTTACAGTAATTAAAAATGGAAAGTATGATAGAGATAATATTGATGCATTTTGCAAATAACTAAAAAAACAAATTACAAAAAATTTGTTTTTTTATTAAAAGTATGTTAATTTTCATAAAATTGTGTTATTATAGTTAATACATTCCAGTAGAAAGTGAGGATATATGGAAAGTATTAAAGAATTAAATGAAATTATTGAACAAACACTAGAGTTAAGAATTAGTGATTGGGAATTATTAATGGAATTATATAATCGAGCTAATATGATGTATTTTACTACTATGCATGTTATAGATACTTATTCAGAAAATCAACAACAAGTAATTGAACCATTAGAAGAGTTAAGTATCCTTAAAAATAATATGAATAGATTAGCTGGTGAATTAATGCGTTATGAACCATTAAGAGATTTCCTACTAGAAAATAACTTAAATGATGAAAATACTCATAAAACTAGATAATTCTAGTTTTTTTAATTATTAAATAATGTTATAATAATAAAAAGAAGGTGTTTTATGGAATTAATTCAAGTTGGTCAAAATACTTATTATCTAAAAAATCCTACTAATATTGGAATATATAAAGTAAATGACAAAGATATTTATTTAATAGATACCGCCAATGATAGTGATGCTGGAAGAAAAATACTTAAAATAATTGCTGAACAAGGTTGGAATATAAAAGGTATAATTAATACCCATTCCAATGCAGATCATATCGGTGGAAACAAAATTATTCAAAATAGAACTAATTGTCAAATTCTAGCGCCAGATATTGAAAATTGTTTTATAGAAAATCCTATTTTAGAAGGAGCATTTTTATATGGTGGCTATCCATTTAAAGATTTAAGAAATAAATTTTTAATGGCTAAAGAATCTAAAACTAGCAATATTGATAATAATTTACCTGAAGGATTAGAGTATTTTTCATTAAAAGGGCATTATTTTAATATGATAGGAATTAAAACAAGTGATGATATATACTTTCTTGGAGATTCCCTATTTAGTGAAGAAACAATAAATAAATATCATGTATTTTTTATTTATAATGTCGAAGAATATTTAAATAGTCTAGATTTTTTAAGTACATTAAATGGCAAATTATATATTCCTTCACATTGTAATGCTTCTGATGATATATCTGCGTTAATTAAAATGAACAAAGAAAAAATTACTGAAATATGTAATAAAATTTTAAACTATTGTAATGAATATCAAACCTTTGAACAAATATTAAAATATATATTTGACATATATGGTTTAACCATGAATTCTAATCAATATATTTTAATTGGTAGTACTATAAAATCTTATTTATCTTATTTATATGATAATTCTAAAATAAGTTATGAGTTTAAAGATAACATAATGTATTGGAGAACAATATGTTAAATATTTTAAATGATATAAATAGTCCTTATATTAATGAAATAAATGAGATACTCCTTAGATGGATTAATATTAAAACAATTGGCAATATAAAATATGGAATAATTAATAATACTTACCCTATTACTATTATTCTATTAAAAGATAATGAGTTAATTGGCTTTTATCAAATTGTTGAACATGATTTTGATAATACTTCCTATACCCCATGGATTGCTAATGTTTATGTAAAAGAAGAATATAGACATTTAGGTTATGGACGAATATTAATTGAATCTATTCCTGACTTTATGAAAGAGTTAAATATTAAAACTATTTATTTACATACTAGACATATTAATTTATATGAAAAATTTGGTTTTGAAAAATACCAAGAACTAGTTTTAGGAGACAATATAAAAAGATTTATATATAAAATGGATATATAAATCTTTTATTTTGCTACTTCACCATCTAAACTAAAGCTTTTTGCATCAAGTATTTTTACTGGAACTATTTTACCTATTAAATCATCACTACCAATGACATTAACAAGTTTCATTGTATCGGTATAACCACAAACTTTATCCTCCCCTTTTTCACTCTTGCCAATAATTAAAACATCTACTACTTTACCTACTAATTTTTTATTAGCTTCCATAGCATAAGCATTTACTTTTTTATTTAGTGTTTGAAGTCTTCTATTTTTTTCATCCATACTAACATGATCTTCTAGAGTTGCCGCATAGGTACCTTCTCTAGGTGAGAAAATGAAAGTATAAGCACTATCATATTTGCAATAGTCAACTATATCTAAAGTGGCTTGGAAATCTTCTTCTGTTTCATTTGGAAAACCTACGATAATATCAGTTGTGATACTAACATTTGGCACTCTCGCTTTAATGGTATCAAATAGTTTTTTATATTCATCTATAGTATATCTTCTATTCATTTTCTTTAAGATATTATCACTACCTGATTGAATAGGTAAATGGATATATGGCATAATATTTTCATATTTAGCAATTATATCAATCATTCTATCCGTAAAATTCCAAGGATGACTGGTTACAAAACGAACACGAGGAATACCAATTTTAGCAACATTTTCGAGGAGATCTGCAAAGTCATAACCAAGGTTTAAGTCTTTACCATAAGCATTAACATTTTGACCAAGTAAAGTTATTTCTAAATATCCTTTATTTTTTAAATCTTCTACTTCACCCAAAATGCTTTCCATTTTTCTACTTCTTTCTCGTCCTCGAGTAAAAGGAACTATACAATAAGTACAAAACTTATCACAACCATATTGAATATTAATCCAAGCAGAAATTTTGGAATCTCTACTGTATCCAACATTTTCTGGTACTTCATCACTATTAGAATATACTTCAATATTTTGTTTATTATGTTTGATTATTAAATCTGGTAATTCATTTAGATTGTGAGTACCTATTACTATATCAACATATTTGTGATTCTTCTCAATTTCTTCTACTTCACTTGGAAGTTGCATTAAACATCCTGTTAAAACAATAATTAAATCTTTATTTGTACTCTTTAAATGTTTACATCTACCTAAGTATCCAAATACTTTATCTTTAGCATTTTCTCTAATAGCACAAGTATTAAGCACAACAATATCCGCATCTTCTAGAGTATCTACTGGAGTGTAACCTAAAGCTTCTAAATAATATCTAATTTGTTCTGAATCATGAACATTCATTTGGCAGCCATAAGTTCTAAGAAAATACTTTTTACCTTTAAATATAGGTTTTAAATCTGCGGAAGCATCAATATATTTTATATCTACTTTACTTCTATCTTTAGCTTTGCATAAATCTGGTTTATTCATTTATACTACCTCACTTCACTTAAAATATTTTATCATATTATAGATTCTTTGTAAAATAAAAGAAAGCGACTTTTAAGGAACAGGATTGCTTCGCTTTCAATATCTATTTTATAACTTTTTCTTTATTTTGCAAGTGATTCGACACCATTCGACATAGTTCGACAAAATTAGGTTTAGAAAAAAGTAAGAATGTTTATCTTACTATATAATCCCTCTGTGAAAGCGGGATTTTTAAGGATTTATTAATCATCTTTAATATTAAGAGTGAGTTAAGTGTTTAAGAAAGGTTATAGTTGAGAAAGGAACCTACCAAAACCCGCTTTCAACAACTATTTTATACTATTATTTTTATTTTGCAAGCGATTCGACAAAACCTGACAAAACTAGCCAAAATTCGACACTATCTCGACCTATTAAAATCATCTTTTTCCATTTGATATTCTCTGATGAGATTTCTGACTACATGAGAAATTAAGACTTCATTAATATTTTCACTATGCATGTAACCATCAACACCATTTATTAAATCACTAAAAATACTAATGATTTTACGAACCTTTTCTTCATCACTTAAAATATTAAATATTGGTGATGAATCATCATTAATATTTATAACTGCCCCATTAAAGGTAAACCAAACAACAATAGGTTTATCACCTTCAAAATAACCAACAAAATATTTTCTGGGACCATTTCGATAGTTTTCTAATTCTTTATTTCTTTTTCTAATTGTATCAATATAAGACATTTTAGCTTTAACCCTAAATTTAATATCATTCATTAATTTATCACGATTCAAATAATGCACTAAAGATGCAACTATATTAGCTACTGGTAAAAAATTAATAACTTTATTATAAGACATGTTTTTTTCTAAAGTAAAAGCATCTAATTCACTAAAATCATTATTTTTAAATTCTTCATTAAATTCTTTAAAATTTAATCGTTCTAAATAATTATTAAATTCATTACTACCTATAGCAGTAGCTAATGCTAAAGAAATTATTGCTCGAAATATAGCATCATCCATAAAATCACCTTTTTTTTATGTCAAGTATAATATCATAAATTTATTAAAATTGCAAAAAAAATGCAAAATTTAATTTGCATTTTTAGGTTTTATTACTTCTAAGCCTCCCATATAAGGTTGTAATACTTTTGGCACTTTTACAGAGCCATCACTTTGATAATTGTTTTCAATTAAAGCAATTAAAGCTCTAGTTGATGCTAAAACTGTATTATTCAATGTGTGAACATAATAATTGCCATTTTCACCCTTAGTTCTAATACCAAGTCTTCTTGCTTGAGCATCACCTAAATTAGAACATGAACCAACTTCAAAATACTTCTTTTGGCGTGGACTCCAAGCTTCAACATCAACAGATTTTACTTTCAAATCAGCAAGATCTCCACTACAACATTCAAGTGTTCTTACAGGTATATCTAAATTTCTAAATAGTTCTACCGTAAATTTCCACATTTTTTCATACCAAGCAAAAGATTCTTCAGGTTTACATAGTACAATCATTTCTTGTTTTTCAAATTGATGAACCCGATAAATTCCACGCTCTTCAATACCATGAGCTCCCACTTCTTTTCTAAAACATGGAGAATAGGAAGTCATTGTAATAGGAAGTGTATCTTCTTTAACAATTTGATCTTTAAATCTACCAATCATAGAGTGCTCACTTGTTCCAATTAAGTATAAATCTTCACCTTCTATTTTATACATCATGGCATCCATTTCCGCAAAGGACATAACACCAGTTACAACATCACTACGAATCATAAATGGTGGAATGCAGTAAGTAAATCCTTTATCAATCATGAAGTCTCTTGCATAAGCAAGCATAGCACTAGAAAGTCTAGCAATGTCTCCGATTAAATAGTAAAAACCATTACCACTAGTTCTGCCTGCGGCATCTTTATCAAGACCACTTAGGTTTTCCAAAATATCAGCATGATAAGGTATTTCATAATCTGGAACTATGGGTTCTCCAAATCTTTCTAATTCCACATTTTCTGAATCATCCTTGCCAATTGGTACAGTTTCATCAATTATATTAGGAATAACCATCATTCTTGATTTTATTTCATGTTCTAAGTTTTCTTCACTTTCTTCAAGTTCTTTAATTCTTTCATTAATACGGGTTACTTCACTCTTAATTTTTTCAGCATCGCTTTTTTTGCCTTCCCGCATTAAAGCTCCGATTTCTTTACTTAATTCATTTCTTTTAGCTCTTAGGTTATCGCCTTCGAGTTTATATTCCCGATATGTTTTATCATATTCATAAACTTCATCAACTAAACCTAATTTTTCATCTTGAAATTTCTTTTTAATGTTTTCTTTTACTAAATCACTATTTTCTCTAATTAATTTAATATCAATCATTTATATCTCCCTTTCTTAAAAAACAAAAAGAGTAATACCAAGGAGTCTAGAAAGACGGTACCACCCTTTATAACTCATTTTAGATAACGGTATTACCCGAGCAAATTGCTAACTCCAAAGGTAGATTCATTATATTTATCTTTTTAGTTTCCACCAACCACTAAATCTCTAGTAAGAATCAATATAACTACTTATCCTTTATCTTCGCCCTTACCAATAATATACCACAAAATTATAGACTTTGGCAATAATTATTAATCAATTTTTTAGAAACGACCGCCACCTCCTCCGCCGCCGCCAAAGCCACCGCCACTAGAGAAGCCTCCTCCTCCACCAGAACCACTCGAAAATCCACCAGATGATGAACTACTAGTTGTGCGAATTGCATGACTTCTAGCACTACTAATCGATGTATTAACGGCTCTTGATAAAGTATGTAAATGGCTAATCATATATGTATCAAGTAATAAATCTTCATTTAAATCCATATTTTCAATTTTTAATTTCATTGTTTTAGATAATTTATCAGCACAACCAAGTACCACTGCATACACTAAATATTTTTCCCATAAAGCTATTTCTGGTAATGTTTTTTCATCAAATGTTCCAAAATCTTCTAAAAATCTTTTAAATGCTTGCCACTCTTTATATTCTTCGGCGCCTTTCATAGTTTTTCTTCTAGCATTAGATGTATAAATCATTAAAATAATAGCTAAAATGATTACTACTGGATAAATTTTAATAACATCAAATACAAAATGATTAACAACATATAAATGAATAATTCCAATAATACCATAAATAATTACAAGCACACTAAATACATATACCCACTTTTTTATTTTGCCATTTTTGCTATTTGCATCTTTTGTTTTATATGTAAGTTTTTTAGCATTAAATTTAAATATAACCATAGCTATAATAGCAGTAAAGAAAGCAATAAAACCTATACCTGATGCAATAATTAAGATAAATATCATAGCTAATGTTCTAAGAGTACTGCTATAACTTTTAGCACCAGTTTCTAAGTTATCATCTTCATATAACTGTTCATTTAATGCTTCATTTAACATATATTTATGAAGTTTTTCCCACTCTCTATAAAAAGACATACTTGATGATGCGCGTTTTTTCAAATCTTTTAACCATACTTTTTTAGAATTATTAAAGAGTAAAGTCATAAGAGATTTTTCTTTCATACTTAAAGTATTTACATCAGCAATATTTTTTTCAAGTAATATATCATCTTTATTTTTATCTTCAGTTGCTTTAATTTTTTTTTGATAAATTAAATAGAGAATTTCTGCTGATATAGATTTATCACTAATACCCTTTTTAAATAAATATTCTACAGTTGATGGAGAAAACTTATCTGGAAAATCTCTTAAATATTGGTGATCAAAATTAACTTTATATTCTTTATCGCATTTGATGTAAATATATATTCCTACTCCAAGTATAGATACTATTACTACTAAAGCTGTAAAACAAGCATTTTTATTATAATCTTCTTCACTAGCAATAATTTTTTCCCTTACTGGTTCTAATTCTTTTAATAGATCCTCTTTTAGTTCAGTTGATTCTAAAACACTTACTGCTTCCATTGCATTGTTATACCAATAATAATCTGCATATTCAATTGCTAAATCAGTATAATAACGAGCATCACTTTCTTCTTTTTCCTTAACTAAAACATGTAATTCTTCTAACTTTTTATTTAATTCTTCTAAAACTGTTTCATCAGTAACTAAAGAAATATAATATTTAGCGTTATTATAACAATTTCTACTTACATATTCATTACAATATTCTAATTCTTCATAAGCATTTTGCTGATTTTGATATTCTTCTTGTTCTCTTTCATAATTAGCTTGATTTGCGGCATCAGTTTCATAATTAATTATTTTATCTAAGGCTACTACTCCAGTAGTTTTAGAAGAGTCACTAACAACACTTGTATCAAAAACTGCTCTTACATCTACAGCTTCATAACTATAAACATTATTTACTTCTGCTTCTAGTGTATCTACTCCACTTTTATAAATTTCACCATTTAAAGGCCCATGTGCCCAAATGCGAAATTCATTTTGGTTTCCTGGGAATGTAACTTTTATTTTCAAAGTATTTATTGATTCACTTAAACTATCACCGATTGCATTCCAATATATTTCTGCAACATCACTATGAACTACTGCCATGTTTTTTAAAGTATATTTAATATAAAATGCTTCATTATAACTATCTGGCAAATAAATTCTATAGGATTCCCCATCGGATAATGTATCTATTTCATATACACCATAATCTCCAGCATCAGCTGAACTAACACGCTCAAATAATGTGCCATCAATATTAGAAAAATCAAAATTATCATCAATGGATAATGCTCTTATTTCATTAAGTTCAATACCACTACCATTATGAATTTTACTTCCCCCATAGTAATCAAGTTCAGGACGAAAATCATATAAATCATCATTCTTATACAATATTTCTCTTTCCATTCCATTAAATTCACCATTTAAATAGAAGTATTCTTCAACTACCAAATCTCCATTACTTTGTATTTCAGCATTAATATAAAACTTTTCAATACCCGATGCATTACCAACAATCATAAATGAAAATACAGTTATACTAAGCACAATTATTTTTAATAAACTCTTCATAATATCAATCCTTATTATTTATAATATATCACATTTTAATAAGTTTTGACAATAGTATTTGTATAAGCTATATTCCTATGCGGTATGGATCTGCTGCTGTGCCAGTTCCAGAGATATAAGTAACATCGGAGCTTAGATAAAACACTGGTCTAATTGTATTACTACCAACAACACTATTATCAGCCACATTACCATTTGAGTTTATATAAAATGTGCTATTAGAATTACTGGAATTGCGTGATATGGTCCATTCGTAAGAACCTAAATATAGCCAATTTGCATTTCTTACAGTGGTATTATTATAGTTAGAACCTAAGCTATTTCCCCAATAACTTGAAATTGTTGCATATCCGTAATCAGATACATACATTAACCCAATTTTCATACTATCAGTAGTAGTACTGCTATTACCTCCTACTTCATAATCAAAAGCCGTTCTTAATGCTCCTGTTCCATTTGAATAAGATATTCCCCCAACTTTATAAATGTGTGTTACAATTTTACTTTGCCATTCAGTAGGTATTGTATTTAAAAATGTACTATTTAATGTTGCATATATATCTGGTCTAGAGCTAATAGTCCAGTTGTTACCTTGGCCATTCCAATCAGATTCCCATACATAATTTCCAATACTTGCGTTTTTTATTAATTTTGTTTCTGAGTCAAATACTCCAATTATTCTATATAAATTATTTGCTGGACAACTTGTAGCATCAGATCCAAAACAAACATAATTGCTCGGATTTGCACCACTATATCTATAACTATTGTCTGCTGCAGAATTTGCGGATAAACTGCTTGTATGATAATATAAGCCATTTTCTCCTTGACTTGTATATTTACTTTTAATGTAATCAGCCAGTAATACTTTATCATCTGTTTTTATACTTAAATTGTATATATTTGAATCTATTCCATTAGTATCTTTAACATATACTCTTATACTATAACTTTGTCCTGCAGAAAGTCCACTAAATGTATAACTATTTGAACTGGAATTTGTATATGAACCATTGTTTATTGAATAGTAATATGTTTGAATTGCATTTGTTCCAGCAGTTGCATTTACACCTACTGTGATTGAATTATTACTTACATTTGTTGCTGTTACACTATTTACTACTGGATTTACATAATTATCTGTTGTTACTTCTATCACTTCTTCATTTGATTCATAACCTTCTGTATCTACCACATAAACTTGAAAAGTATACGCTGTTCCATAATCAAGATTACTGAAAGTGTAAGAATTAGTATTACTTGTCTCATAACTATGTCCTCCATCCATACTAAAGTAATATGTAGCTACTGGATGTTCTCCAGCATCTACTGTTACTGTTAATGTCACACTATTTGTTGTTTTTGTTGCAGATACATTTGTAATTGTTACTACATTATATAAATCAAAGTATACATAACAAGCATCTGATTTATTACTTAATAATTTTACTATACCTTGCTCTCTATCCCACTCAAGTTCTCCCCCATTTTCACATCTACTTAATTCACTATTAAATGCATAATTTTCACTTGGCCATGTATTAGTTGTTGATTCAAGGTATGAGCCATCTTCTTGTTCTAACATTAATGTTAGAAATGAATTATTTATTAAATTTTTATTATTTTCATTATCACTCAATACAACATTATCATTACTTTTAAATAAAGTAATTGATAATGTAATAGCAATTATTGCAATTACAAATAAACAACTTCCCCCAATTAATATTAGTTTTTTCTTTTTAGTCATTAGTTTTACAACTCCTTTTAAAAATTTTTAAAAAGAGTCATATCGAATTTTCTAAAATGTGGGACTACCACAAATTAGAATTTTATATTATAATTATATTAGGTAATGAGTGTATTAATAAATTACCTAATAGAGTCGATATGACTCTTAAAGAATAACAAGTGCGAATTGTTATTCTTTTTTATATTATAACATAGTAATGATATAATTTGTTAAAAAACTTGCGTATATTAGTCAAAATATTAAAACATGTATTTAAAATGCGACAATATATACAGGTGATATTATGTATCATAACAATTTAAAAAGATTAAGAAACGAACAAGAATTAACCCAAAAAAAGGTAGCTAAAATTCTTGATTGTAATAGAAATACATATAATAATTGGGAACAAGGTGTTGTAATGATTCCTCTAGATATTGCAGATATTTTATCGTGTTATTATAATGTTAGTTTATCTTGTATTTATGGAATAGAAAATGATTTTTCAACTAAAGAAAATATTAAGTCAATTAATTATAAAACATTACTTGATAACTTAATGAAATTAAAAAAACAAAACAAACACACATATAAAATAATTGCTAAAGCTCTTAATTGCACTGAGTCTACAGCTCAAAGATATTTCACTGGAGTGATTGTACCACCAAGTGATAGATTAGTTTTATTAACTAAACTATATAATGTTGATTTAGATAGTTTGTGTGGGAAAAAATAAAGAACTTAAAAAATGCTTATTTAATTTATTGTCGAATTTTAGCTTGTTTTGTCGATGCGTGTCGAAGTGCTTGCAAATAAAAAATAACAGCTATAATAAATAACCGTTACCTATATTGGTGAGGCGTCGCTGTTATCCGTTTTTTAACTCCTGGGGAGGGATGTGCAGTTGAATAAACAAGTAAAATGTAGCGTCCAACACACTTTAGGCGCTACCCAATATGGGTAACACTTACATTCATAATATACCAAAATTTTAAATAAATTACAATTGTTTTTATATATTACAAAAAGAAAAAATAGACAATTAAGGGAAATACTAGTACAATATTTATAGGTGATAATCCTATGGAAGATAAAAAATATATAACTATAACTGAAGATGATGGAAATGTATTAAGTTATGAAATAGTTTTAGCATTTTACTGGAATAAAACTAACAAATATTATGTAGTTTATACTGATAATACTTATAAAGATAATAAATTAAATTTGTTTGCAAGCGTTTATTATCCAGATGATGATACTAGATTAGATGAAATAACTACCGAAGAAGAATGGATTGAAATTGAAAGTAGATTGGGTGATGCAAATGGATAATTTAATTATAGAACTTTTAGATGTTTCTCTTTGTATATATTATTATAAAAATTTACAAGAAACTAATTTTAATTTAAGACCACATAAAAATAAGAAAATTAAAAAAGTAAAATTACCTCCTGAATTACAAGTTAGATTTAATGAAGCTGAATTTAGGGGTATTGCTAGTAAAGAAATTAAAGATGCTATTAATGCGTTTCTAGCAATGTTAACCAATAACTTCCCTAGAGAAATTTTAACTAATTTTTATAATAATATTCATGATATGCAAATTCATATGACTGATTATAAATTGAAAAATATATTTCATAAAATAGAATTTAATGGAAGTTTCAATGCAAAAACTAATACTATCAAGTTAAATAAAAATGACCAAAATTACGAAGCTATTTATCATGAGCTATTTCATATGGCTAGTACAGTGTCTGTAGATAATGATATTTATAGTGGTTTTAGGCAACATAAAACCTATAATTCTAAAGATGATATTGGGGTTGGAATTAATGAAGGATATACGCAAGCTTTAACTGAAAGGTACTTTGGTCATATTGAAGGAATAAAATATAGTTATCCTTTTGAAACATTTGTAGCATGTCTTATTGAAGAAATAATTGGTGAAGATCAAATGGCAAAATATTATTTTAATTCTAATTTATATGGTTTAATTGATGAACTTGCAAAATATAATTTACCTAATAATATTATGAATTTTATTGATAATTTAGATTTTTTAAATAAAATACCAACATTACCAAATATGGGTGAGTTAGAACAAGATTATATCATTAAAGCAATTAAACAAATTATCAACTTTTTGTTTTATACTTATGAAAAAAAGATAAAAAAACAATTTAATAAAGGTTTAATAAGTGAAAATGAATACATAAGAAATTTAGAAATATATGCTATAAATTTAAAAACAATTTATTATTCTAAAAATAAACGTTATATTATTGATAACAGTATAACTTTTGAAGGTATACTACCTACATTAAATACTGATATAATTGTATCCTCTTTAGATGAAATAATAACTATGCAAATAAAAAAATAACTGAAAACTATTTTTCAATTATTTTTTTTATTCCTGCATAAGGAAGCCAAGCACAAGTTTTACGACTTGTGTTTTTTACATTCTCATAAACACTAGCTTCTTTAATTAAATCTTTATTGTAATCTAAATCATTTAACATATTATCAATATTATTTATTATTTCTTTTGCTTCATTAATTGTTTTGCCAATTAGCAAAGTGGTCATAATTGATGCAGAAGAAATACTTATTGCACAAGCTTCACCATCAAAAGTAATATCTTTGATAAAATCACCATCAAGTAAACAATAAATATCTAAATTATCAATACATGATGTATTTTTTGTATTTTGTTTTAAATAGTTACTATCTTCCATTCTTTTTTTGTTTCTTGGATTACTATAATGATCCATTACTACATCTCTATAATTCAATTTAAATCATCTCTCTTACTATTTTTTCTTTATCTTTTAAAAGTTCTACTAATTCATCTATTTCACTTTCAGTATTATAAAAATATAAACTAATTCTTAGAGAATTATCAACACCAGTAACATTTTTGGTTAATTTTGCACAATGATTACCCGCTCTTACACAGATATTGTATTTATTTAAATAGTAGGCAACATCTTGGGAAAAAACATCATTGACATTAAATGCAACAATTCCACTTTCTGATTCTAAATTTAATATATCTATGTGCGGAATACTCACTAATTTATCAATTAAGTACTCTCTTAAATGACGTTCCCTTTCCTCAATTTTATCCATGCCAATTTTCTTTAAATAACGAATTGCTTCCCCAAAACCAATGACTCCGGCGATATTTGGTGTTCCGGCTTCTAATCTAGTTGGTAAATCTTTTAAATAAACTTCATTTGGACTATCAAAGGATTCATTCATTCCCCCACCTAGATTAATTGGTACTAAGTCTTCTAGTAACTCCTTTTTACCATAAAGGACTCCTACTCCAGTTGGGCCAAGCATTTTATGAGCAGAAAAGGTTAGAAAATCAACATCTAATTCTTGAACATCTACTTTCATGTGCGGTATACTTTGAGCTCCATCAACAACTAAAAATATATTATTTTCATGAGCAATCGCAGCTATTTCTTTAATAGGACGAACATCTCCGATAACATTGGTTACATGAGCAAGGGCAATTATTTTAGTTTTGGGAGTTATGCTTTTTTTCACATTATCAATAGTTACATGTAAGTAATCATCTAAAGGAATAAAATTAACTACACAACCATAATCAGTTGCAAGTTTAAACCATGGCAAGACATTGGATGCATGTTCACTAGTAGTTATTAGTATCTCATCTCCTGGCTCAACTAAATTAGCAAAAAAGCCATTAACAATCATATTTAAGGAATCGGTTGAACCACTAGTAAATATTACTTCTTCTTTACTTCTGGCATTTATAAAATCAACTACTTCTTCTCTAGCATTTTCATATTCCAAATCAACTTTATAAGAAATATCATAATCACCTCGGTGAGCATTGGCACTATAATTAGAATAATAATCAACAATTTTATCAATGACACATTTAGGTTTAAAACTAGTTGCTCCATTATCTAAATAAATTATATCTTGTTTTAACATTGGAAAATCTTCTCTATTCATAATTACCTTCTTTCTTTTGTTTCTATAATAACATATTCACTTATTTTATTTGTACTTATAGCAAAGGCCTTGTCCAGAGACATTATTTTAACATATTTTTTTAAAAATTACAAATTTTAATTGACACAAAATAAATTTGTAGTATAATATTATTTATAAGACAACATCTATTTTCATATTTTTACCAAAAGTATTTATACTTTTGATGTTTGTCTTATAACATAACCCAAAATTATTTTGGGTTTTTAATTGTTAACTAACCATGTCAAACACTAGAGGCTTATATGATAAAAAGCACAAGTTTTATGAAGCTTGTACTTTTTTGTTAGATTTATTTTTTTCTTCTAAACGATATTTAACATTGGTTGCTAAAATACTATAAATAATTGAACAAATTGGAACACTTAAAAGCATACCTAGTACTCCATTTATACTTGCTCCAATTGTAACTGCAACAAGTACCCAAATTCCTGGAAGGCCAACTGATTTACCAACTACTTTTGGATAAATTAAGTTACCTTCAAGTTGTTGGAGAATAATTATAAACATAACAAATATTATTGCTTGAAGTGGGCTTATCATAAATATTAGGAAAGCTCCAAAAATTGTGCCGATAAATGCTCCGAAGACAGGAATTAAAGCTGTAAAACCAACTAAAACGGAAATAGTTGATGCATATGGAAGACGAAGTAAAACCATACCAATAAAACAAAGTATGCCAATAATTATTGCTTCCATACATTGACCACTCACAAAACTAGAAAATACTTTATTAGATAAATGAGCTATATCTTTTATTTTATTTACTCTTTTTTTAGGTAAATATGCATCCATTACTTTATTAAATTGATTAGCTATTTTTTCTTTTTGAGCTAGAAAATAAATCGCAAAAACAAAACCAATTGTTACATTAACAAAAGCACTAACAACATTCGAAGCAATGCCTAAAGTGGCATCTATTAATTGATTAGAATTGTTTTTAATATATTCAGCAAGACTGGTACCAAGTGAATCTAGTACTGCTTTAACTTCATTAATAACATCAGCATCAATACCCCAATTATTAAGGAGATTTTGAAGACTTCTGCTATAAACGGGAATGCTATCCGCAAATAAAGATATTGTATTTTGTAAATTTGGAATAATTAGAAATAATAAGAAAACTATGAAACCTAGTACTATAGCTATAGATATAAGTAAACTTATTGGTCTTTTAACTTTAGTGCTAGCCTTCCATTTACCGAACCATTTAGTTTCAATAGAATTCATTAAGACATTTAAGACAAAAGCTATAGCTAGACCAATGATAAATGGCATAAATATTTTTATTATAAATTTAATGAAAGACCATATTTCAGAAATATAAATAAAAGCAAAAATTAGAACTACAGCTAAAACAATTAGCTTTTTAATATCTTTGATATTTATTGTTTTCATCAAGCAACCTTCCTTTCTAAACTATTTAAAAAATCAATTACATTTTCTACTGTATAAACCGCAAACTGAGTTTTATTGTTCATTTCTTTGATAACTATCAATTCATTTTCACTAAAGTCCTCAAAAGTTAATGAATAACCTACACCATCCATACTAGCATTTACTTTCAAGATGACCTCTGCTTCATGATCATCAACTATTGTTGGATTATCAACTTTTTCTGATGAGTGAATAGTACTAATGATTTCACTCATTGCATTTTGGGTAATATCTCCATTTACGTAAAGACTTAAGTTTTCATAATCATAAAGCCACATATCACTTAGTTTGTAATCATCAGAACAATAATTACCATTGGCCATATGAATTGAAACACGCCTTAAATATTTATCATTAGTTATATCATAATCTATTATGGTTATAGCATTGTTACTATCATAATAATACCTATCATAACATTTTTCGAGAGTTTCTAAATAACTATTTTTAGCTTCATTTATACTTTCATAACCTAAAGGGGTTATAAATGAAGCCGTCAAGTTGCTATTTAAATCTTCAAAATACATAAATCTTTTAATTGGTATTCCATCACCAATCATAAAATCTTCTAAGTATACTTCATTAATAAATGTTTTATTAATTAAAAGCAAAAATGCTAAAGCCATAAAACCAAAGATTAAAACTAGTTTGATGGCACCGAAAATCCATTTCATATTTTACTCCTCAATTAAAGATAAACTTACTCTTCCCTTATCTTTTTCTATTCCACATATATGAACATTAATAATATCCCCTACTTTTAAAATTTCACTAGGATGTTTAACAAAATTTTTACTCATTTTAGAAATATGAATTAGGGCATCGTCATGAAGGCCAATATCAACGAATGCTCCAAAAGCTGTTACATTACGAACGGTACCTTCAAGTTCCATTCCAAGTTCTAAGTCATCAATTGATAAAACATCACTGCGTAGTTGCATTTGTTTTATTTCATCACGTGGGTCAATTACACCATTAACTAAATTATTCTTAATTAAATCCCATTTTTCTTCCGAAATATCGTATTTATTCATTACTTCATTTTTATTTAAAGCATCGATTTTTTCTTTCATATAATCAGTTCCAACTTTGGCTACATCGATATTGTTATCTTGTAAAATTTTGTTAACAATCTCGTAATCTTCTGGGTGAATATTGGTTTTATCAAGTGGATTATCTCCATTAAATATCCTTAGGAATCCTGCAGATTGTTCAAAAGCTTTATCATTACCTTCAATATTCTCAAGTTCCCTTCTAGATTTAATTACGCCATTAATCTTTCGATAATCTAGAATTTTTTTAATAATACTTTTATTTAAGCCTGAAACATAATTTAGAATACTTTCACTAGCATTATTTAAATTAACTCCAACTTTATTAACTACTTTACTTACAACAAAACCTAATTCTTCATCTAGTTCTTTTTGTTTTAAATCATGTTGATAAAGTCCTACTCCTATTGCTTTAGGATCAATTTTTACAAGTTCTGATAAAGCATCTTGTAATCTTCTTCCAATACTTACAGCACTTCTTTGTTCTACTGAATAATCTGGGAATTCGGATTTGGCTAAAGGAGATGCCGAGTAAACACTAGCTCCAGCTTCACTCACTATTACATATTTAACATCTAAATTATATTTTTTAATAAGGTTAGCAACAAAAGCTTCACTTTCTCTTGATGCCGTTCCATTACCGATTGCAATAATCTTAACTCCATGCTTCTGCATTAAAGCAAGCATAATTTTTTCTGCCATATCAACTTCTTTTTTAGGTTCATGTGGGTATATTACACCAATTTCTAGGACCTCACCAGTTGGAGATAATACCGCTAGTTTACAACCAGTTCTAAAGGCTGGGTCAAATCCCATTACCACACACCCTTTAATCGGTGGTGTAAGAAGTAAATTTTCCAAATTATTACCAAATTCATTAATACCAAATTCACTAGCTTTATCATATAATTCTGCTTTGATATCTCGCTCTAAACTAGGTTCTAAAAGTCTCTTCCAAGCATCTTCAATATAGTTTTCCATATCAGGTATAAGAGGACTTTTCTTATTTCCTATTACTTCATTATGTAAGTATTCTAATACTTTTTTACTATCAACACTTAAACTATAAGTTACGACCTTTTCCTTTTCAGCTCTCGCAATAGCTAAAGTTTGATGTGGTTTCATATTCGTAATCTTTTGTTCAAAGTCATAATATATTTCATAGACTTTGTTAGGATCTTCGGCATTTTTCTTAAGTTTTCCTTTAACTACCCCATTATACCAATAATAATTTCTAATATATTTTCGATACTTTGGTTTATCACTTATCCAGTCCGCAATAATATATCCAGCGTTCATCATAGCATCATCAACAGTTTTAACTTGATCATTTAAGAATTCTTTAGCTATTTCATCTCTAGTTTTATTAGGAAGTGTCATGATAATCTTTGCTAAAGGTTCAAGTCCCATTTTAATAGCTTCCGTACCTTTAGTCTTTCTTTTTTCTTTAAATGGTGTATAGATATCTTCTACTTCACTTAATTTAGTTGCTTCATCTATTGCTTTAACAAGTTCTGGTGTAAGCATTCCTTTTTCATCAATTAATCTTTTAACATCATCTTTCCGGGCTTGTAAATTAACTGCATAGTTATATTCGGTTTCGATGAGTCTTAATTCCTCTTCATTTAAATTGCCAGTTACTTCTTTTCTATATCTTGCAATAAAAGGAATAGTTGCTCCTTCACTAAGCAAATTTATAACAGCCTTGATTTGACTAGGCTTTAAATTAATTTTACTACTTACTTTATTAATTATTTCTTCATTCATGTTTATACCTCTATTTAATTATAAGAGATTTTTACTATTAAAACAAGAGTTTATAAGCTATAAATAGTAACAAAAACATCAAATAAGCGTTCTTTTTAGAGTTTTTCTATGGATTATATCATAATAAAAATTATAGTAGTCTTCAAATCTTGTTAAATACCAATCTTTTATATTTTGGGAAATTGAAGACTTTGTTTGTTCTTCAATTAAGTCAAATATTTTTCGAATGTTTTCTTCACTTATAACCCACAAAAAATCTGAAAGCATTAAACTAAATTCATCACTACTTTCTCTTTGAAATCTTTCTACTAGTTCTTCAATTGATCTTGTTTTATTATCTATATTTAATCCCATGTTTAAAAGTATTGCCCAATCGGTTACAATTCTCGAATTATCATAAATTGGTTGAAGATTTTTAGATCCATCAAGTTGCTCTACAATGCCCCAATTACTACAATGTCTATCTTCATTACCTAAAAGCATATCAAAAATGAACATTTTTACTAAATCATACATAATGCCACTTACTACTGCTTTTTTATTAAACAAATCTTGATAATATATTTCTAATGCATGCCAGATATCTATTAATGAATTATGTTCGGAAAAATCTTCACCATAAATACATTTTAATAGTTCATCACCTGCGATGTATTTGGCGTTTTTTTCTTTAAAATCTTTAGAAATTACTCCCTTAAATTCACCAACAATTGCTAAATCATAAAAAATGCTATCTAATCCCATGTCTTTTGCAATAAAATACGCAATTAATTCATTATATGGATATACTAAATCTTTATTTTTATCTACTAAAGAATCAAATTTAAAATAATATCTTTCATTATTATAAATAAAACTAAATACAAATTGTTTATTAACACTTTCTTTTCTTTTTTTGATAATTTTAATTTTGTTGTTCTTTTTTAATTTTTTTAAAAATTTATCTATATCTTTCTCATGGCTAACATGTAATATTTCATTTAAATTTAAAAATCCATCAATTCTTTCCATATTTAAAACAAACACACTCATGACTATTAATTACTCCGATAGCTTGTAAATACGAGTAAATTATAGTTGTTCCTACAAATTTCATGCCTTTCTTCTTTAAAATATTAGATATTTTATCTGATAATTCATTATGAGTTATTTTACTATCTGTGTATAATACTTCATTACCTGTAAATGACCAGATAAAATTAGCAAATGAACCATATTCTTTTTGAATAGCTAAAAAAACTCTTGTATTATTTATTGTTGCTTCTATTTTTCTTCTATTTCTAATTATACCCGAATTATTCATTAATTCATTTATCTTTTCTTCATTATAATTAATTATTTTTTTATAATCAAAATTATCCATTGCTAATCTAAAGTTTTCTCTCTTTTTTAGTATTGTTTCCCAAGAAAGTCCCGCTTGGAACATTTCTAACATTAATAGTTCATATAATTCATGATCATCATATTTGGGAACTCCCCACTCTAAATCATGATAATCAACATATAACTTATTATTTAAATTAACCCAAAAACATCTTTTCATTTATTTGTCTCCATGTAATATTTTCTCTCTGCTAGAGTGCTTGCTACATAATCAAGTTCATCATATTCTTCATCACTCAAATCATCAGCTACTCTATCAACTAATAATAATACTTCATCTAAAGAATTACATTTAGTAGCATCAATATTATATTTTAATAATATACTTACCTCATAATCATTAATTAAAATATTTTTTCCATACTTCTTTAATTCATCCATAATAATCACTTTTTAAATATAAATTCTCTTTGAATAATAAAATTAATTACAAATATAATAGCATCTACGATTATTTTAACTAAAGTAGCATTCCATGTTGAAAGTTTCACTAAATAATCAACTGCTATACCTGATACAAACATCATTATTATAACAAGAGTAAAATATTTAACTAAAGAATATTTATTCATCTTTTTAAATACTAGTTTAGAATTAATTAAATAATTATAAAGTGATGATATAATCCGAGCTAATATAGTAGATATTAATATAGCATTAGCAATATTTTTAATAAAAGAAAGAATTAATGTAAATAGAAGTATATCTACAACAAAACTAGAAATTGCCGCTAATATATATTTTATAAATAACTTATAAATCATAATAGAATCTTTAACAGGATTAAAGTGACTTAATTCATTACCATTTATATAAACGGTATCAATTTCTTCTTCATATATTTTAATATCTTCATTTTTACAAGTTATTAACATATTAGTTTCATATTCGTATCGTTCACCCAAAACATCTAAAAATTTAGTAGCTATATCTTTACTCATTGCTCTAAGTCCTGTTTGGGTATCAGTAATTTTTATACCTACAAATATTTTAAACATATTTCTAGTTATTTTATTACCATATTTACTTTTAAAAGGAACATTTTTATCATTAAAGTTTCTTGTTCCTAAAACTAAAGATTCTGGATTATTTAGTGATGTCTTAAAACACTTTTCGATATCTTTAACACTATGTTGACCATCACAATCAGCTGTAACTATAACTTTGAGATTAGGAAATTCATTTAAAATACAATTAATTCCCGTTTTTAATGCTCTACCTTTACCTAAATTTTTATAATGTCTTAAAACTGGGTATTTATTAGATAACTTTTCAAAAAAGTTATCATGTATTTTATCTGAACCATCATTAACAATAACTATATTTTTAAATTTCTTGCTAAGTTCTTTTAAAAAATCTTGCATTATTGCCTCATCAGGATTATATGATGGAATTAAAATAACTGCATCTTTATTCATTTGAATCATCCTCTATTGCTTTAATATTTATTAATTTCCAATTTCCCTCATTATCCTTTATAAAATATAGTGTATCATGCATAATATCACTTTGATGTTTGCCAGCAACAATCATATCTTTTTCTAAATAAACCTCACACGAAAAGGCATCAAGGCCATATATTACAAAATTTTCTAATCTTTCTACTGGCCAAATAGGATTACCTAAAGTATGTTTAGATGTAAATGTTATATCAACTCCATGAGCCCAGTTGTAAGCTAAATCATATACACTTGTTCCTTCAATCATTGCTTCTGTTACTGTACCAAGACCATACCACGGCCCCGTTAAATCACGAGTTAAGAATAAATGCCAATTATGAGCCAACTTTATAATATCAAAATTTATATCAATATACTCTTTTGCTTCTTCTAAAGTTTCTACATGAATAAAATAATCCTCATTTTGATAAACAAAATTATTTTCTTTGACTTCCACTTCATTACCTAAAAAATCTTTAAAGGTTATTTCTTTTTCACTATTTAAATCATTTATTTCATAAGTTGAAAGTTTTGGCATTGAATCATTATAATACATAAAATCTAAATCCGCAAAGTTTTCTTCGCGACTTGATGCATCCATTGCTTCACCATCAACTAAAACTTGCCAGTTACTTGGTATAATTACATCATAATAGAATAATCCTCTAGCTAAATTAGGTGTAATATCTGTTACTTCTCTAATTTGATAGCTAAATAAACCTAATTTAGTTTTAGTATCAACAACTTTACTACTAATAGTAAAAATCAACCGATCATTTAAATAAATATCATAAGTATCATCATCTACTTTTTCATAAACAAAATCATCACTTTTAGTTATTTTTTTATAAGTATCTAGTAAATCACTAGATAGATTATTATCTTCCAGATAACTTATTAATTCTTCGTCACTTAAATCATGAATAGTATTTTTTAAAAAATTATTCATTTGATGGTCTTCATAACTCACTAAAGTTACAAAGATATAGATTAGAAATACTATAGCAAGTACTCCTAAAACACCGGTATATATTAACAAACTTTTTTTAAAATTATTTTTTCTTCTATTAATTCTTCTCATAATTATTCCTTTACTACAAATGCGGTTGGTAATCGCCATGAAGAATTGGAGTAATAAAACGTTACACTAGTCATCAAATACTTTCCATTATAATACATGGTTGAAGAACTACCACCATCAATATTTGCGGCATTAACAGCTCCATATTCGCTCATTACTTCAATTAAATCAGCAGCAGTTGCACCCAGATGTCCATTTTTACCACGACCATCAGTTACTAAAAATAATACTGAACCATCTTCTCTTTGACCAATAGCAGTTCTTGGATTTGCTCCACTACCCATACCATTTAATTCTCTTTTTTCGCCATTAATAATTAGTTTTACAAAATGGTTATTAGCATCACTCGCCTCTTCTTGGAAAGATACCGCATCCCGAATTCCTTCAGTTTCTATTAAATTTTCAATTTCACTTCTATTCATATTACTTATATCAATAATTCTTAAAATATTTTCATTATCAAAACCAATTAAATGAAGTCCTGTAGCTCCAAGTGACATATCCTCTATTTCGCCATTACTAACAGTTACTCCAAGTGGTCTTCCCCCTTTATTAGCATCACTGTAATAAAGTCCGCCATTAATACCAGCGATAGCTCCAGATTCGGTAACTAATTTATCTAATTCTTTACCATATTCTCCCCATGGATAAGTTGTTGCTAAACTTATTTTCGATGGATCATTTATAACCATCATTGTACCTTCATAATTATTACCACTAACTTTATATATTTCAATTAATTCTTTATTCGAAGTCCCACCAACATTAATTAAATTACCATCAACTTCACTATCCATCTCTTTCAATGAATTTTTATTGACAATCTCTTGAATATCTTCATCACTCATAAAAACATTTGCCAAAAACTTTAGTTGACCAGTCTCTAAGATAGTTGTTACAAATAATTCCTGAGCACTTTTTGATGGCCCATGACAAATAAAATAAATTGTTAATATTAAAGTTAAAACAATAATTAATAATGTAATACCTATGAAGCTAAATGTTTTTCCTACTATTTTTACTACTTTCATAATACCGCTCCATTTCAAACTAACATTAATATACCATAAAAAGTTTTTTAAATAAAGGGTTTTACTACACTTTAATTCATGTTATAATGATTTTGTGATAATATGAAAAAGTTGTTTATATTTTTATTACTAATTCCTATGATTGTAAATGCTGAAGAACGCATTGATTTTTTAGAAAACACTAGTATTTTTATCAATGAAAATGCTACTACTAAATTAAGTGATAACAACTATAGTACTTATATAACTTTAAATTCAGAAGATACAATAACTATTGAAAATACTGAAATGTTTAATTATGTATATATTATTTATTATGTAGAAAGTATGACCGGTACTATAAATTATAATGATACATCTACTAAAGTTGGCGAAAATCAATTTTTACATGAATGTATTAAATTAGATGAAGAAACTAATAAAATAACTATTAATTATAATGATACTGTTAGAATAAAAGAAATATTTTTATTTAATGAAACATTACCTAATTGGGTACAAACTTGGAATAAACCATTAGATAATGCTGATATATTACTTTTTTCTACCCATAGTGATGATGAACACCTATTTTTTGCAGGTTTAATTCCTAGTATGATAGCTAGTGGCAAAAACATTCAAGTTGTTTATTTAACACACCATAATGATAATCCTAAAAGATTAGATGAACAACTAAATGGTTTGTGGGCGGTAGGTCTTCGTAACTATCCCGTTTTAGGGGCTTTCCCAGATGCTTATTCTGAATCACTAAATGGTGCTACCAACAACTTAGCATACGCCGGATTTTCCCTTGATGATGTTATAACCTTTCAAATAGATATAATAAAAAGATTTAAACCATTAGTTATAGTTAATCATGATGAAGCTGGTGAATATAGTCATGGTCAACATATTTTAAATACTCATGCTCTAAAAGAAGCCCTAAATTTACTAGAAGATGAATGTAAACCCCAGAAAGTTTATCTTCATTTATATGCAGAAAATCCTATTACTATGAATTATGATATTCCTCTGGAATACTATAATGGCATGACCGCATATGAAGTGTCAAAATTAGGATATGCCGAACATGACTCTCAACAATATACTTGGTTTACTGATTGGCTCAAAGGAAAAAATAATGAATATACTAAAGCAACAGATATTAAAACTTATAGTCCAACTAAATTTGGTTTATATTATTCTAAAAATGGCAATTATGAAACTTTAGATAATGATTTATTTTACGATGTTGAAATAATTTCTAATGAAGAACCTATAGAAGATAATCAAATTAACGAACCGGTTAAAGAAGAAATAGAGGAACCTACAAATAATGAAATAGACTATAAAATACCAATAATTATTGTTAGTAGTTTAATAGGGATTGCATTAATAATTATTTTAGTTAAAGTATTGAAAAAATGATTAGTTAAAAAATCAACTAATCATTTTCTTTTATAAAACTTATCTAAATTCTTTAATATTTAACATAGCTGTGCTATATTAAACAGAATTAAGCATATTTTAATTCAGCTTGTTTTATGACTTTTTCTACTGCCCCTTCCCTTTTAATAGGAGGATAATTATACTTTATTAACAATCTTCTTATATTAACCCTTATATTTGCTCTAGCATCCTCTCTCTTAAATGCATCAAGTGTTAAATTTTTATTAATAATTTCTACAAGTTCTTTAGCAATTTGTACTAAAGTTTCATCTTTCATTAATTCTTTTATTTCAGGGTCATAACCTAAAGCATCAAAAAATGCTTTTTCTTCGGGTGATAAATTATACTTATTTCCAGAAGTTAATTCTTCTTCTATTTCCTTTTTTAAATTTATCATTTCTTCTATGACATCTTCAATATTAAAAGCATCATTTCTATCATTATACGCTTCTACAATTTTATTAAACCTATCAGAAAATTTTTCTTGCAATGATAAATTTACTTTACCTATTTCTTTAATTGTATTTTTTATAGCTTTAGATAAAACTTCAGCAACAACATTTTTATCTTTTAATTTTTGTAGTTTTGAAAGCATTGAATCGCTTAGAATATCTAAACTATTACCTCCAGATAACTGTCCTAAATTTATTAGTTCATCATTTTGAATAGATTTTTCAAGCATTTCTCCAACAGTTTTATTAATTTCAGATACATCTAATTTATTATCATTGGAAATTTTGGAAATAAACGACCTTACTGAAATAATATACAATGATTTATCTTTATATTTTTTTTCTAATATTCCATTACAAATTGTATAAAGATTTTTAACATCTAAACTATGTTTCATAAATCTTTTTTTAGTATCTTCAGTAGATAAAATTAAATTTGCACCATCTTTAATTAAATTATATTTTCCAGTATTATCTAAATCATTAAAATTTTCGTATGTAAAGTCATTAAAAATGCCATCTATAATTTCAAGTTTATCTTTTAAAGTGTTAACAACTTCTGTACTATCAACTACTTGTTTTTGATCTCGTTTTGTATATGTTTTTAAAGCATCTAACAACCATGATTTTAACCCAATATAATCAACAATTAATCCCGCAGGTTTAGTTTTATAAACTCTATTTACTCTGGCAATAGCTTGCATTAAATTGTGGGCTTTCATTGGTTTATCAATGTACATAACACCGAGTCTCGGAACATCAAAACCAGTAAGCCACATATCAACTACTATAGCAATTTTAAATTTTTCATCAGGATTATCTTTTTCATTTTTAAATCTGATTTCTAATTCTTTTTTATCACTTTTGGTCCCTATTGCTTTTTGCATTTCTTCTGAATCCTTATTACTTGGAGTTATAATCATTTTTACAACATCTTTATAATCGGGTCTTAATTCCAAGAATTTTTTATACATTGTATATGCAGATTTTCTAGAATATGCTACTACCATTGCATGATCCGCTACCATATCTTTTCTTTCTTCATAATGATTTATTATATCCTTAACTATTAACTCTAATCTGTCTGGATCTTCAATAACTTTAGAAATACGAGCCATCATTTGCTTAGATTTATTAATTGCATATTCATCTGCTGCTCCAGTTTCTTCAATTTCGTAATAGTAATTATCTATTTCATCTAATATTTTTTGATTAAGTCCAACTTTTGCCATTCTAGATTCATAAATAATAGGAACAGTCGAACCATCCATTATTGCTTGAGTCATATCATAAACATCTATAACATCTCCAAATATTGCCGATGTAGATTTATCTTTAGTTTCTACTGGAGTACCAGTAAAGCCAATATATATTGCATTTGGAAGAGCATTATGCAAATATTTGGCAGTACCATATTTTTCTTCAGCAATATTCTTTTCATAATTTATTTTCATTACAGCTTCTACACCATAATGGCTTCTATGACACTCATCAACTAAAACAATTATGTCATTTCTATCAGAAAAAAGCCCGCTCTCTTCTTCAAATTTTTGCAAAGTAGTAAAAAATATTCCTCCAGAAATTCTTCCGTTTAATAATTCATCCAAATTTTCTCTTGATTCCGCCTGTTGGGGAGTTTGTTTTAAATAATAGCTACATTTAACAAAAGTTTCATATAATTGATTATCTAAATCATTTCTATCTGTAACCACAACAATGGTTGGATTCTCTAAAAATTTAATCATATTTCCAGCATAAAATACCATACTAAATGATTTACCAGAACCTTGAGTATGCCACAAAATACCGGCCTTACCAGTTCTATATCCGGTTGTTAAAGTTGAAGCCATGGCTTTTTTTACCCCAAAATATTGATGATATGCTGCAAGTATCTTATTATCGCCACTAAATAATATAAAATTTTGAATAATATCTAAAAACCTATCTTTTCTAAACATACCATAAAATAATGTTTCATGTGTTGGCATATTTTCATGTACCAAATCATCAGCTTCTACTTTTTTCCAATCACTAAATCTAGAGTATGAACTAGTAATTGTACCAGCTTTAGCAGTTACTCCATCACTTATTACTAAAAATTGATTATATTTAAATAAGGATGGTATAGAAACTGTTCTATAACCAGTTAGTTGATTATAAGCATCTTCCAGTTTAACATCTTCATCTGTTGCGGTTTTTAATTCTATTACAACTAATGGTATACCGTTCACAAATATAATAATGTCTGGTCTTTTAGAATCAAATTCAGTTATTGCAAATTGATTAATTGCTTGAAAGTGATTTTTGTTTATATCTTCAAAATCAATAAGTTTTATATTTTTATATTGATATCCATCATTGGTTTTAATTTCAACAGGTACACCTTCTAATAAATATTTAGTGAATAGCTTGTTATCTTCAGTTGGACTACCGTTGGATAGTGATTTAATTGTTTTTATTGCATCTTGAATTTGTGAATCATCAAATTCTTCATTAATTGCTTTTAAATCAAGAAACAAGCTAAAATCCATAAAGACACTATGATAGTCTCTAATAATATCGTATCCACATAATCTTTCATAACCTAAATTTTCAAATATTTTCAAAGTCATATCTTCTAACTGATCTTCATTAAACATTTTAAACACTCCTACATATAATTATTATAATCATAATCTCTATTATTAAAAATTTCTTTATCACATTTTACGCTTTTTGAATACCAAATAATTGTACAATCATTTTTTAACTCTTCTATATAAATTTCATGGTTATCAATTGCTCTAACTATTTCATTATACGCCCACTCATTTAATGTGAACGGAAGAAAAAATGAAGTTGCTACTTTTGCGGCCTGAAAAATAATATATTTTGATTTTAAAATCTGATATTCCCCTTCTTGTATATTAAAATACGAAGTTTGATTCACTTCAAGATTTTTATTATTATATTTGAAATAGTGTGCTAATAAAATATCAATTTGTGAATTGGAAAGATTTTTTAATTCTTTAATATATTTTTTTAAAACATTCTTTTTGTTAACAGTTTTTATAATTCTTTCAATAATGTCATCTAATAAAAAAATAATGGACAATATGAATATAACATTTACAATATTGTTAATTATTGTACTTTGAGAATTTAACAACACAAATTTATACAGTGAAATGCCTACAAAAAATGATATTTTAAAACTTATTTTTTTAAAATATAATAAAAAATCTTTAAAATTGAAACTAACATTCACTTTTTACACCTCCTCTTACAAATCACAATTTGTATAATTAAATTTCTATATTATCTAAATCAATTTCCCCATTCATTAATTTTGGTAATAATGTATCTCTTAATTCTAATAATTTTTTATTTTCCTTTGTATTTTCACCTATCATTTTAAATAATGGTTCAACTAAAATATTATAATTAAAAACTTCATCCATATTTAATTCGTCTATAGGCATATCAGTAATATGCTGTGGATAAATATGTGGTTGAGCTGAACCTGTTTGTGCATCAAATATTTCATCTTGTCTTGTTTTTAATACTATATACCAAAAATAGACATTTTGAGTAATAGTATCATCAATATATGAACAATCTGAAGCCCATACTGGTATTGCCCATAAATTAACATATCCAGCATTTGCCCCGGATGCAGAAATAGTAATTACTGGCGAGTGTGTATTAAACTGATTATGGTATACTGAAGGTTCAATTCCACCAGCAACTACTGGTATATTTCCATTTATAGCATCTCTAGTTAATAAATTTTTTCCCCTTTTAGGAATTAAATATGTTCCAATGGTCTTATCACCTTGTTCAATACCACAAAATTTATTTTTATATAATGCAACTGCCTCTTCATACAAATTATTATTTTATTTATTAACTATATTATATAACACAAATTATTATTTATCTCATTATTTAATTCTATTTTTCTATCTATATCATACAATATTTTAACTATTTTCTCTTGAATTTCTAATTCTTTTGGAATGGATATAACTACATTTTTCATTACATTTCCTGAAATTTCTTTAAAAGTAGATCCACTTCCTTTAGAAACCAAATAATCTTTATTATACTTTAAAAGATAATATAAAAATTTATAATCAATACTTTCGTTTGGTATAATAGATTTAAATCCTTGATTCGTACACAATTCATTTTCTGCAATAGCAACATATCCAATAGGAGCACGAGAAGAAAATAAAACACTGTTTTTAGGTAACATTTTAGTTGAACAGCTCTTAAATCCTACATCGGTTATATTTCTTTCGCCTCTTGATATAAAAACTTTATTATATCCTGCCAAATCTTTTGGAGTTATCCAGGCAATATTCCCATCATAATTAGCTGGATTTTTTGTCGAAGGTGTTGCTCCACCTACAATTTCTCCTAAATCCGAAATTTTTACATCAATAAATTCTATTTTTCTCATATCTACTCCCTTATAAATCCTAAATTAAGCTATAAACTTTCTATGAGATGTTTTAACATTATTTTGATTTACTAAAGCATAATGCATTGTTGTTTCAATTTTTACATGTCCCAATAATTTTTGAACTTGTTCAACAGGCATTCCTTTATCTATTGCCATTGTTGCTAAAGTTCTTCTAAATTTATGAGGATAAACTTTATTAATATTAGTATTTATTCCTAAATTTCTTACTATTAATTCCACTCCAGAAATCGACAATCTTTGATGTGGTTCTCTCATAGAAACAAATAATGCATTATTGTTATCGTTCCTTTTAGAAATATATTCTTTCAAATGCAATTTAGTTTTGGCATCAAAATAAACTTCTCTTTCTTTATTACCTTTTCCTAAAACTATGCACGACCTATCTTCAAAGTTTATATCGCTTTTATTCAAATTTACTAATTCTCCAACTCTCATACCTGTTGAAATTAGTAATTCAATTAAACACAAATCTCTTATATTTTCACATTCATCCCTTAACCTTTCTATATTTTCATCTGTTAAAACCTCTTTAACAATTGTTGCTGTTTTAATTTTATGAATCCTTCTAACAGGACTTTTAACTATATAATCCTCATCTTCTAACCAAGAAAAGAATGAAGATAACACTCTTCTTATATTATCTATCGTTGTTGAACCACAAGAACTATTTTCTTTATAATTTGATAAATAGATTCTTATTTCCTCAGTTGATATTTGCTTTATACTCTTATCGAAATTGTCACTAAATTTATCAACAATTTCTTTATAGTATTTTATTGTTCTTTCAGAACAACCTTCAACTTGTTTTGAAGAAATAAATGAATCAATCATTTTCTTATTTTCATTTAATTCTTCTTGATGTTTTACCTCATCCGTCTTAATAATAAATTCTACTTTTTCAAAATTTACTATTAAACTCTCCTTTAATTTGTTTAATTGATAATCTGTAAGACTATCTTCCATATCTTTTGTAATACTTAGTATTACATCTGCCTTCATAATAATTCCCCCTTCAAAGACAGGATTATTATATCATAAGGAAAATAATTTACAACTCATAGCCTATTGCTTTTAAATTTTTTCTTATTTCATCTTCTAATTTATGAGATTCTTCAAATTGTTTAGATAATTCTGAAGTTAATTGTTTCATTTTTTCTTCAAAAGGTATACCGTCATCCAAAGTATCTTCTACCCCAACATATCTTCCTGGAGTCAAAACATAATCATTTGAACTTATTTCTTCAGTATTAGCTGAATAACAAAAGCCTTTTATGTTATCATAATTTTCACCATTTTGATAATTATGATAGGTATCAGCTATTTTTTTAATATCCGAATCTGATAATTCTCGCAATCTTCTTGTAACCATTGTTCCTAAATTTGTTGCATTTATAAATAAAGTTTTGTTCTTTTGTTTCTTGTTTCTATTTAATATCCATATAGAACAAGGTACTGTTACTGTATAAAATAAATTTGTTGGCATAGATATTATACAATCAACTAAGTCATCATTTATAATTTCTTTTCTGATTTTACCTTCATCTCCACCAGCTGATAATGAACCATTAGCTAATATACAAGTCATCTTACCAGTTTGAGTCAATTTTGATATCATATGTTGCAACCATGCATAATTCGCATTATTTTTTGGAGGAAGACCATATTTCCATCTTCTATCATTTTCAACTTTATCCCTATCCCATTTCATATTAAATGGTGGATTAGCAAGTATAAAATCTGCTTTTAAATCCTTATGTAAATCTTCCGTAAAAGTATCTGCAGCATATTTTCCTAAATCACCATACATAGATCTTATAGCTAAATTCATTTTAGCAAGTCGCCATGTAGTTGGATTCTTTTCTTGCCCATAAATTCCAATATTATAAGGATTGCCTTGATGGTCATTTACAAACTTCATGGATTGAACGAACATACCTCCAGAACCACAAGCTGGGTCATATACTTTACCTTGAAATGGTTCTATGCATTCAACCATTGTCCTAACTAAACAAGCCGGAGTATAAAATTCTCCACCCTTTTGCAATTCATTTTTAGCAAATTGGCCTAAGAAATATTCATAAATCCTCCCTAAAATATCTTTTTGTTTAGCATCTTCTGTACCTATTTTAATATTTGTAAACAAATCTATTAATTCTCCCAAATTAACATTTCGCATTGTTGGAGAGTTATAATCTTTAGGCAATACATTTTTTAATGAAGTATTTTCTCTTTCAATTGATGTTAGGGCATCATCTATTATTTCACCAATATTTGAATCTTTTGAATGTTTTACTAAATATTCCCATCTAGCATTCTTTGGAACATAAAATATATTTTCGGCAATGTAACAATCTCTTTCTTCTTCTAGACCTTCTCCTTCTTTTACTAAACTATTGTATTTATCTTCAAAAGAATCTGATATATATTTCAAAAAAATTAATCCTAAAACTATAAATTTATAATCAGATACTGATACAGCACCACGCATTTCATCAGCTGCACTCCAAAGCTTAGTTTCTAATTCCTTTAGTTCTTTCTCACTCATTACTTTATCACTTCCTTAAACTTTTCCAATTCCATTATAGCATGAAAATTGATAATTCTCTACTATTTTACTTTCATAAAATACTATCAATTTAAAATATAATATTGATTCTATGGAATTAAAGATTTATAATAAACTTAATAAAACATAGGAGCTGTTAGAAGATGAAGTTTATTAAGTATTTTGGAATTATATTATTAATGTTCTTTTGGGCAATACCATATACCAACGCTAGTCAAGGATGTTGTTCTTGGCATGGTGGTATTTCAAATTGTGGAGCAAATGGTTATTATATTTGTAATGATGGAACACAAAGTCCAAGTTGTAGATGCACAATGCAAGAAACAACAGAAGATTCTTGTAATTATAACGAATATATAAGCCAAATTAATGTTTTAAATTATGAAAAAGATACATTAGAACAAGAACTCAATGATTTAAACAAAGAAAATCAAGAATTGAATACTAGTAAAAACAATTATCAGACTCTGTTTATTGTATCTGTTATTATTTTTGTTATTTACTACTATGGTAGTGTAAGAAATTCTGTGTAAATGAGAATTCTCTCTTGTAAGGAATCTTTAAAATAGAGATTCCTTTTGTTACT
>UREA01000012.1 GCA_900546715.1 uncultured Mycoplasmatota bacterium
CTAATGATACTGATTATGAATTATAAGAGATTATTAGAATAGAAAATGAAGAACTTGTGTTAAATAAAGAATTGATGGATGTTGGTGAGTATTTATCTAGTATTACTTTATGTAATTTAATAACTGCTTATCAAACTATGTTACCAAGTAGTTTAAAGATAAAAAGTCAAAAACATAATTATGATATATATGATGAATTTGTTACTATTAAAGATATAAATAAAGCTGATGAGTATATAAATAAGTATAAAAATAGAAAAAAACAAATAGAAGTATTAAATAAATTAAAAAGTGGTAAACTAGATAAAAAAGAAATTAGTAGTAATGTATTTAAGAGTTTAAAAGATGAAGATTTAATAGAAATAGAGAAAGTTAGTAAATATCGTATTAATATAGATAATACTTCTTTAGTTAAAAAAGAATTAACTAAAGAACAAGAAAGTGTTTTTAATAGTGTTGATTTTTCTAAACATGATACTTATTTACTTTATGGTATTACAGGTAGTGGTAAAACTGAAGTTTATATTAAATGGATTGAAAGGGTTATAAATAATGGTAAAACAGCAATTATGTTAGTTCCAGAGATTGGCCTAACTACGCAGATTGCCAAAAGGTTTTATGAGGCATTCGGGGGAGATGTAGCGATATTTCACTCATCACTTTCTGAAGGGGAAAAGTATGATGAATACTTAAAGATACTTCGTGGTGAAGTCCATGTTGTTGTAGGTACTCGTAGTGCAGTATTTGTTCCTCTTAAAAATTTGGGAGTTATTATTATTGATGAAGAAGATAGTGGTAGCTATAAACAAGATAATAATCCTAGATATCATGCTAGAGATATAGCTATATACCGGGGAAAATATAATAATATTCCTGTTGTGTTAGGTAGTGCTACACCTTCTTTAGAAAGTAAAGCTAGAGCTGATAAAGGGGTATATAAATTGCTTAAACTTACTAAAAGAATAGGTAATGCAAAACTTCCCAATGTATATTTAGTAGATATGGAAGAAGAAATGAAAAAAAGAAACACTATTTTTAGTGAATTATTGCAAGAAAAAATTAAAGATAGGTTAGAAAAGCATGAACAAATAATACTTTTACTAAATAGAAGAGGTTTTTCAACATTTATTACATGTAGTAACTGCGGCTATACATATAAGTGTCCTAATTGTGATATTACCCTAACTTATCATAAATCAACCAATAATTTGATATGTCATTATTGTGGATATCAGAAAAAAAGAGATGAAGTTTGTCCAAATTGTGGTGAGGACGGTCTAAATTATTATGGTTTAGGTACTGAAAAATTAGAAGAGACAATAAATAGTATGTATCCAGGGATTAGAGTTGTTAGAATGGATCAAGATACTACGAGAAATAAAGGTTCTCATGAAAAAATAATAAATGATTTTAAAGAATATAAATATGATTTGTTACTTGGAACACAAATGATTAGTAAGGGGCTTGATTTTCCTAAAGTTTCTTTAGTTGGGGTAATAAATGCTGATACCACTTTAAATTTGCCAGATTATAAAAGTAGTGAAAATACTTATTCACTATTAAGTCAAGTTGCAGGTAGAGCAGGCAGAAGTGATATTCCCGGTGAAGTTATAATTCAAACATTTAATCCGGATAATTTTTGCCTAAACTGTGTTAAAGAGAATAATTATGATAAATTTTATCTTGGGGAAATGCAGTTTCGTAAAACTTTAAAGTATCCGCCATATTACTATATGGTAGGTTTAAAAATAATTGGTAAGGATTATGAAAAAACACTAGAAAATGCTAAAAAAGCTAAATATTATTTAACTAAGAATTTAAATAAAGACACAATTGTTTTGGGTCCAACTACCGCAGCAATACTTAAATTTAATAATGAATACCGGATGCAAATAATTATTAAATATAAGTTTGATGATAAACTTATGAATACTTTAAAAGAACTTGATAATATATTTACAGGTATTAAAGATAGTTATTTAGAAATAGATTTTAATCCTTTACGGATTTAACATCTATTTATCAAAAATATGTTTTATAAATTATAAAAATATGATAGAATTATTATTAGGAGGAATAAATTATGGTGTGGATTATTTTAATAATAGTAGTTGTTTTAATTATTGCTTGGGCATTTGCAACTTATAATAAACTAGTAGATTTGCGAAACCGAGTTAAAGATCAATGGGCTCAAATCGATGTTCAACTAAAAAGAAGATTTGATTTAATCCCTAATTTAGTAGAAACTGTTAAAGGTTATGCTAAACATGAATCTGAAACTTTAGAAGCAGTAATTGAGGCAAGAAATACTTATGTTTCAGCCACAACACCTGAAGCACAAATGAAGGCTGATGGTGATCTTGAAAAAGCAATATCAAAATTATTTGCTTTAACTGAGTCTTATCCAGATTTAAAAGCAAATACTAATTTCCAACATTTGCAACAAGAATTAACTGAAACAGAAAGTAAAATTGCTAGTGCTAGACAATTTTATAATGATACAGTTTTAATGTATAATAATAAAGTTGAAATGGTACCAAGTAATATTATTGCTTCATTATTTAAATTTAAAAAAGAAGCTTTCTTTGAAGCAAATGAAACTGAACGTGAAAATGTTCAAGTTAAATTCTAAAGGCTGTAAAGCCTTTTTTTAAGAGGGTGTTAGTTTGAAAAAGATTATATATAGTTTGTTTTTGTTTTTATTATTTCCGATGGTTTCTTTGGCAGTAAGCTATGATATAGAAGAGTATTATATTAATGCAGAAGTTTTAGAAAACGGAGATGTTTCTGTTGAAGAAATCTTCTTAGTTGATGGTACAATGAACGGTTATGAGCTTAATTTGAGTACATCTAGTTCTAAAAGTTCCATTTCTGCTAGTGCTATAAGTAATGTATCAGTATCGGGAGCAAATCTTGATAGTATTTCATTTGATACTTTTGCTGAAGATTTCAATGATTTTACATTAGTTAGCTATGCTAGTGTTGGTGATTCTCAAAAATATACTGTTGATAATACTTCAAATGGAGTAAGTATTCGCATGTATTATCCTATTAATAATGAAAAAACAGTTTTTAAAGTTAGTTATACTTTAGAAGATGTAATTATCATGCATAATGGTTTTGCCGAATTTTACTGGAATTTCTTTAGTGGAGAGTTACAAGACGAAATAAATGATTTAAATATTCGCGTTATTTTGCCTGGGGTTGATAATAGTAATAATTTCCGTTTTTGGGCTCATGGACCATTATCTGGTGAAGTTCATGATTATAATTCTAATACTAATAATATCGTTATAGCAAGTATTGATAAATTAGATTCATATGGTACTTTAGATATGCGTATTACTTTTGATGATGCTTTAGTTAATACAAATTTAATTAGTAAACATAGCGATGAAACTTTAGATGATATAGTTGCAGAAGAAACAGAAATTGCCGATGAAACTAATGCTTTAAGAAGGGAAGTACAAACCAAATGGAACATTGCCCTTTTTGGAACAATTGGCTTTTATGTTTTATTAGCTATTGGCTTTGTCTATATCTATCTTAAATATGATAAAGAATTAAAATCTGATTTTAATCATAAATATAATCGTGATTTTATTGATGATTATAATGTTGAAGTTGTAGATTATTTGATGAACCATAATGTTACGGAAAATGCCTTGAGTGCTAGCATTATGAATTTAATATATAAGAAAAATATTAAAGCTGAAGCTATACCTGATAAAAAAGATAGTTATACATTTATATTACTTAATCGGGATAATTTAAATGAAACAGAAAATTCATTAGTTGATTTTCTATTTACAACTGTTGGTAATGATAATACTTTTACAACTATTGAGCTAAAGAAATATGCAAGTAATGCAACAACCTGTAGAGACTTTATGAGTAGTTACACTAATTGGAAAAACAAAGTAACTAAAGATGGCCAATCTCAAAATTTCTTCGAGAAGAAAAGAAATTATATATGGATACCTTTTGTATTACTAATTTATTCAATAATTTTACTAACATTTATATCAAGTAATAATATTGAATTGTTTCTGGGTATTCTAACTATATTCTTCGCTATAATCTTTATGATTTATGCTATTGCTTGTACTAAAAAAACTAAAAAAGGTATTGAACATTTCGCCAAATGGAAAGCTTTTAAAAATTTCTTAAATGATTTTGGTAATTTTAGTATTAAAGAATTACCAGAAATTGCTTTGTGGGAAAGATATTTAGTTTATGCTACAGTCTTTGGCCTTGCTGATAAAGTAGAAAAAGCGATGAATGTTAAAATCACAGAATTTACTGATATTAATTCTGCCGATTATATTATGTTTACCCATATTCATAATATGCATATGGCAAGCATCATATCTTAATCAATGCATTCAGCAATTAATTCAAGTCAAGTATCTATTAACAGAGCAAACGCCTCATCTTCTATGAGCTCTGGCGGTGGCTTTGGTGGCGGCTTCTCTGGTGGTGGCGGCTTCGGCGGCGGAGGTCGCAGCGGCGGAGGTTTCTAATTTAAATACAGTTTTATTAACTGTATTTATTTTTTTATTAAATTAGCACTCATACTTGACAAGTGCTAATTTTAGTGTTACAATACATCATGTAAAAGGAGGGATAATATGTATCCAAATAATGAAGAAGAATTAAAAGATGTTTTAAATAAATATGGACGGGATATAACTAAGAGTGTTTTAGATAATAAAGTTGATCCTGTTATTGGTCGTGATGAAGAAATACGTAATGTTATTAGAATATTATCACGCAAAAGCAAAAATAATCCCGTATTAATTGGTGAACCTGGGGTAGGTAAAACTGCGATAGTTGAAGGCCTTGCTCAAAGAATTGTTAAAGGAGATGTTCCCAATAGTTTAAAAAATCATACTATTTGGGAACTCGATTTAGGTGCTTTAGTTGCTGGTGCTAAATATCGTGGTGAATTTGAAGAAAGACTAAAAGCTGTCTTAAAAGAGATAAAGAATAGTGATGGAAACATTATTATGTTTATCGATGAAATTCACATGATTGTTGGGGCAGGTGATACTGGTGCTATGGATGTATCTAATATGTTAAAACCAATGCTTGCTCGTGGAGAAATTCATGTTATTGGGGCAACAACCCTAAATGAATATCGAAAATACATAGAAAAAGATGGAGCGTTAGAGCGAAGATTTCAAAAAGTTTTAGTTAGTGAACCTAATGTAGAAGATACAATTACCATTCTGCGGGGTTTAAAAGAAAGATTTGAAATATTTCATGGTGTTACCATTAAAGATAGTGCCTTAGTTGCTGCTGCCACTTTATCAGATAGATATATAACTGATAGATACCTACCAGATAAAGCAATTGACCTTGTTGATGAAGCTTGTGCTACTATCAAAATGCAACTTGATTCAGTGCCAGTTGAACTAGATGAACTTACTCGTAAAATTATGAGTCTAGAAATAGAACGTCAAGCAATAAGACACGAAAAAGATGAAATAAGTAAAGAAAGACTTAAAAAAATAGATGATGAATTAGAAGGTTTAAAAGCTAAAGAACAAGAAATGCGTAATAAATGGGAAGTTGAAAAAGAAGTTAAAGATAAAATAAATAAGAAAAAAGAAGAACTAGAACGTACTCGTTTTGATTTGCAAACTGCTGAAAATAACTATGACCTAGAAACTAGTGCAAGACTTCGCCATGGCACTATTCCAAAACTTGAATCAGAATTAAAAACTTTACAAGAAAGTAATCAAAGTAATATCTTATCAGATGTTGTAGATGAAGAAGGTATTGCGGAAATTATTTCTCGTTGGACTCATATTCCTGTTGCTAAATTAGTAAGTAGTGAAAAAGATAAATTGTTACACTTATTTGATCGCTTAAAGATGAGAGTTATGGGTCAAGATGATGCCCTACATTTAGTAAGTGAAGCAATCATTAGAGCAAGAAGTGGCATAAAAGATCCTAATAAACCAATTGGTTCATTCATATTTTTAGGTCCAACTGGAGTAGGTAAAACGGAAGTTGCTAAAGCTCTAGCTTATGAACTATTTGATGATGAAAGACATATGATCAGAATTGATTGTTCTGAATATATGGAAGCTTTTAATGTATCTCGTTTAGTTGGAGCTCCTCCAGGATATGTTGGTTATGATGAAGGTGGAGAATTAACTGAAGCAGTCAGAAGAAATCCATATTCTATAGTTTTATTTGATGAAATCGAAAAAGCTCATAAAGATGTCTTTAATATACTTTTACAAATTCTTGATGATGGTAGACTTACTGATTCTCAAGGTAGAACAGTAGATTTTAAAAATACTATTATTATCATGACAAGTAATTTAGGTAGTGAATATATTTTAGAAAATCAAAGTAATGCTAAGGAACTTGTATTAGATGAACTAAAAAATACATTCCGTCCAGAATTTATCAATCGTATTGATGAGGTAATAGTATTTAATTCTCTAAAGAAAGATACAGTTTATGAAATAGTAGATAAAATTATTAGTGAATTAAATAAGAGACTTGAACAAAATTACTTACATGTTGAAATCACTAACGAAGTTAAAGACAAAATAGTAAGTGATGCTTACGATGAAAGGTATGGAGCAAGACCAATAAGAAGATATATTACTAAAAATATTGAAAGCTTAATTGCTCATAAATTAATTGATGCTAATTTAAATGTTGGTTCAACTTTAGTTGTTGATTTAGATGAGTCTGGTGAATTTATAATAAATATTAAATAAACATATTGTGATTTTGCAATATGTTTTTTCTATAATAAGTTTTTAAATTTATCTAAACTATACTCACGATATACATAAAACCTTTTTAATTTATATGTATTTAATTTATTAGCTTTTTCTTTACCATATATTGTACTTAAACCATAATCATAATATTTTTTGGCAATATCTATAATCCCTTGATTAAAAGATCCACTAGGATAAGCAATCGAAGTAATTTCTTTGCCTAATATGTTTTCTAATACTTCTTTACTTTTTTTAATCTCTTCTTCTGCAGTTGTTAAATCAATTTCTCCAAGTTTATAATGATTTACTGTATGAGATCCAATTTCTATTAAACCAGATTTATCTGCATCTTTAATCATTTCTTCGTCCATATAAACATCAGCTCCAATAGAACCAGTTATTACATAAACATTAGCTTTAAAATTATATTTTTTTAAAATTGGCAATGCATTAGTATAAACATCTTTATATGCATCATCAAAAGTAATAATTACTGGTTTATCAAAGGCATAAATATAATCAAGTTCACTTATAAATAATGGTGTATAATTATTATCATTTAAATATTTAATTTGTTTATCAAATTCACTAGGTTTAACAAATAATGTCTGAACTCCCCAGGTATCATCAAGTATACCGTGATAAAGTAAAATTGGAATATCTTTATTTTCATTATTTCCTAATTTAGTATTAATATCTAACTTATATTTATCTTTTAAATTATCTAAATATTCTAACATTTCATTATCTTTACAAATATAAGTATTATTTATAAAATAATAATTTTTATAATTGTCTTCTAAATACTTAATGTCTATAAGTAAATTATTTAAATATTCTATATAATCATATCTTTTTTTGATGGCATCAACAAATTTAATATCAAGCAATTCAAATGAAAGTACAATATCATTTAAACTATATTTTTCAATTTCATTATCAATTTTTTCTTTTAAATTATTAATATCTTTTAAGTTATCAATAATATTATAATCTATGTTTTCATTTTCCGAAATTATTTTGTTTAAATACTCAAATGTATCATTACCTGAATTAGAATAATTTAAAGCATTTTGAATCCTAGCTTCACTAATTTTATTATTAATCAATAATGATATAATTATTCCTATAAGTATTAAAGCTATAACTGTTTTTTTCTTCATTTTATCAACCCTTATACTTACAATTATATCGTGTTAGTCTACTTTTGTCTAGCATTTGCATATATTTAATTAGGAAGGTGATTTAACATGTCTAGTTTTAAAGAAATAGTGACAAAAGCAGTTATTGGTAAAGCTAAAAAGACAACTACTAATAGTTTTTCTTTAACTCCTGAAGAGGCTCCTAATACGGTGTTAGGTTGTTGGGTAATAAATAATAAATTTAGTGGTACTAAAGCAAATGATGGTAGTGTAGTAGTTAATGGTTCATTTGATGTTAATGTTTGGTATTCTTATGATGCTGATAAAAAAACAGCAGTAGCTACTCAAAACTTTAGTTATACTGATAATTTGAAAGTTCCACTAAAAGAAGATCATGCTCTAGATGATGCATCAGAAATTATTGTTAGAACGCTTAGACAACCAACAGTTACTAATGTATCAGTAGATAGTGGAGTAGTAAAACTTGATATTGAAAAGGAAATTGGAGTTGAAATTGTTGGAGATACTAAAGTTAAAGTAAGTGTTGAAGACGACTATGACGATTATGAAGAAATAGTTGATGATGATGACTTAGAATTAAATGATGATTATTTAGAAGAAGAAAAAGAAAACTAAAAAAAGTGCTCGAGCACTTTTTTAGTTTTCACCATTTTCAATACTGATCAAATCTCCAGGAGTACAATTTAAATATTTACAAAATTCTTCGATATATTTAAATGATATAGCAGTAGTTTTGCCATTAATAATTCTATTTAAATTTCTACTAGTCATATTCATTTGATTACATAACCAATATTTAGTTTTATTTTCTTTTTTTAATAATTCTTCAATATTTATTTTTATCATATAAATATTATAGAATATAATGGAACTTAAGTCAACAAAAAAAGGTTGACACATATACTTAATTGTGGTAAAGTTATATTAGTTAATTGAAGGAGGAAAATTATGGCTGTAAAATTAAGATTAAAAAGAATGGGAGCTAAACAAAAACCATTTTATCGTATTGTAGCTGCTGATGCGCGTTCTCCAAGAGATGGAAGATTTATTGAAACTGTTGGAACTTATAATCCAGTAGCACAACCTGCAGAAGTTAAAATTGATAAAGAACTTGCATTAAAATGGTTAAATAATGGAGCTCAACCAACTGATACTGTTGCTTCTTTATTAAGAAAAGAAGGTATCATGAAAGAATATAAAGATTCTAAAGTTAAAAAGGAAAAGTAATTATGAGTATAGTAGAGTATACAGACTTTTTAGTAAAGTCTTTAGTTAGCGAACCAGATTTAGTTAAAGTTGATTTCTTTGATGCTGATGAAGATACAAAAATATTAGAAATAATAGTACCTGAAGCGGATATGAAATTAATTATTGGCAAAAATGGTAAAAATGCATCTGCCATTAGAACATTAATTCAAGCTTTTGCTTTTATTCATAAAATGCCAAAGGTAAGAATTAATATTGATGCTTACTAAACACTAGGATTCTAGTGTTTTTTTTCTTGACAAAAATTAGACACTTCCCAAAATGTTATAATTGAGAATGTTAAAAAATTGTGTTAACATTAAAATAGGAGGAAGAAAATGAAAAAAATTAATATTTTAAGTTTAGGGGTTTTGACATTCTTAATTGGTGGTTTTACTGTTAGTGCTGCATCAATGCCTGATGATGATAATGGTAAAATTACATTAACTGAAGATATCGATTTAACAGAAACTTTTACTGTTAATGCTGATGAAGAAATAACTTTAGACCTTGCTGGTCATACAATTACAGGCAGTGCTGATATCAATTATTACACAATTGAAAATAATGGAAAATTAACAATAATTGATAGTGGTACTGATGGAAAAATAATTTGTGGAGAAGAAAGTTCATCTTGTATCAGAAACAATAAAGGTACATTAAATATTGATGGAGTATATGTAGAATCTCCATTTGCTACTATCAAGAATGAAGCAGATTCTACTCTTGCTGTTAAAAATTCTGAAATAGTATCTACTCACGTTGGTAATAGCTTGTCTGGAGGATTTACTGGAGCTTTACAAAACTGGGGTAGTGCAACAGTAGATAACACAACTATTACTGCTGCAAGTGACTATGCGGTTTTTGCAAGAAGTGGTGCTGATGAAGGAAAAAGTTCAGATATAACTATTTCTAATTCCAATTTAAGTGGTTCATACTTTGTTGTAACTGAAAGAACAAATAGTACAACTACTACTCAAACAATCAATATAAGTGATTCAACACTAAGTGGTAGAGCAAGTATTTCAAACAATGGTTCAATCCAAAGTTATAGTGGTGATATTACATTAACTACTAATCATGTATCAGTAAATAATACTGTTATTGCTAATAGTGAAGCTGGTACTAAAATAACTTTAGATGTAGACTATAATACTACTTTAGCAATACCTGATGGTGTTACAGTAGTTATTCCAGAAGATCATACTTTAACGGTACCTACTAATGGAGTTAAAGTTGGTAATGGTACTCTAGATTTACAAGGAAAAATGGTTAATGGTAATGTATTAGTAGAAAACACAAATGGTTATTATCCAACTTTAAGAGATGCTGTTCAAAGTATTAAATTAGATACAACTGGTACAGAAATTACTTTATTAAATGATACTAATGAAACTAGAAATATCTCAATTTCTAGAAAAGAAATAACCATTGACTTAAATGGTCATGATATAAATAGTACTACTGGTATTAATTTAGCAAATAGTGCTACAATTGAAATAACTGATAGTAGTGATAATGAAGGATTAGTTAATACTACAGTTACTAATAGTGGTAAACTTACAATAAGTGGTGGTAAATTTAATAATGTTCCAACAACTAATCAAGGTGCAACTACTACTTTAGTTGGTGGTACATTCCCAGCTGATGAAATTGCTGATTTAGAAGTTCCAGAAGATAAGGAAATAATAACTAATGAAGATGGAACAGCATCAATTGTTTATAAAGCTGCGGATTACACAAAAGTAGATGAAGCAATCAAAAATGCTGAAGCAATTGATAGAAGTAAATATACTGAAGAATCTCTAAAAGCATTAGATGATGCTATTAAAGCAATAGATAGAACTTTAAGACTTGATAAACAAGCAGAAGTTGATGCTATGGCTGATGCAATAAATAATGCAATTGCAAGTTTAGTTGAAATAACTGAAGATCCAAATACAGATATTGAAAACCCAAGTACTAGCGATAATGTTGGAGTATTTATGGCTCTTGGAGCAATTTCGGTAATGGGACTTGCAGCAGCAACTGTAGTTCTTAAAAAAAGACATAATTAAAAATTAAAAGAACCTAGGAAGGTTCTTTTAATCAATATTTTTGTTTTTTATAAATTCTGTGAGCATTTTAGTAAGTGCTCTTTTTTCTATTCTAGAAACATAACTACGAGATATTTTAAGCTCTTTAGCAATTTCTTTTTGAGTCATTTCTCTAGTGTTATATAAACCATATCTTTTAATAATTATTTCTTTTTCTCTAGGGTTTAATAATTTCAAATATTCATTTAAAAGAATTATATTATTTTTAATTTCTAATTTATTAAATAAATCCATCCCTTTATCTTTGATCATATCAATTAAATTAATTTCATTTCCTTCTTTATCAAAACCAATTGAATCATTTAGGCTTATTGTATTACCTCTATTTTTATTACTACGATAATACATTAATATTTCATTTTGAATACACCGTGCCGCATAGGTGGTAATCTTAGTTTTTTTATTATTTTTATAACTATCAATTCCTTTAATAAGGCCAATAGTTCCAATACTTATTAAATCATCTGTATCTCCCGCCGCATCAAATTTCTTAACTATATGAGCAACTAATCTTAAATTGTGTTCTATAAGTTTATTTCGAGCCCTCTTATCACCATTAAGCATATTTTTTATAGCTTCGCTTTCTTCTTCTTCAGAAAGTGGTTCAGGAAAGACATTATTAGAATAACTTCCAGTAAAAAATAGTAAATCTTTTAAAATATTAAACAAATTAAATAACATAAAAACACCTTAGTAAAGTGTATTCGAATGTTTTTAATTTATTTACAGAAGAATGAATTTTTGCTATAATAACTCATTAAAGGAAGTGTTTTTATGCCTAATTTACAAAAAGAATTTTATTTTTACGACACTAAAACTTTTACTAGTAGGAACTTTATAATAAAAGAATTACAAGATAGATTTTATAAAAAAGATATCTCTTGGTTAGTTTTGTATACCGAATCTCTAAGTATTAATAATAATCATTTATATTTATTTGAAAAAATTACAGATATTTTTAAAAATTATAATTTAATACCCACTTATAGGCATTTATATAAAATGCTAAAGAACTCTCCTAAATTTGAGGAGATAGTTAAGAATTGTTATAGTGTTTATCAAAATAATCCAGAAATTTTTGGAAATGTTCAAATATTAATTTTCGAAAATTATCAGAAAATGCAAAACAAATATATAAATTATGGGGATACTACAGTAATTTATGAATATTTTGTTAAAATGCAAGAAGGTAATTATTCTTTTTATCGTGATAAAATCTTTAAATATTTTTATCCATTATTACTTAATATTGCTGCTCGGAAATCAAATATGGCTAATTTTGATGAATTAGTGCAAGTGGGAAGTATTGCACTGCTTAAAGCAATTGATAATTTTGATATTGACAAGTTAGATTATATGTATAACTTTTTTAATAAATCTATAAATATGTATTTCAATAGATATTTAAGTAAGAACGAAAATAATCCATCCCTAAATAATTTATCATTATCAATTGATACTTTTGAAGATGATATAATTGATTCTTGTTTAAGTATAGACATGCAAAAATTACTTAATACCTTGTCAGTTGAAGATGCTAAATTTATTAAAATGTATTTTGGTATTGGAGGACTTGCTAAAAGCATGAATGATTTAGCTAAAATATATAATATTAGTAAAACCAGCGTTTATAATCGTTATCAAAAAATAATTAAAAAATTAAGACAAAGTGAAGGGAAAAAATATGTTATTGATTACTATGAAGATGATGCTCATATAGTTAAGGAATTTTTAGATAATATAGCTACTATAAAAGCTTTCTTTAATTATTTAAATCTTGCAGAAAGAGAAATAATCACTATTGCTTTTGGCAAGAATTTTAATTCTATTAATCATCGTTTTATAAAAGCTAAAAAAGTCGAAATATTAAAAATATTTAAAAAAATAAATCGGCTTGCTCATTTACCTCATAACACTAGCAGGCTTTATGATGTTTTGTGGTTAGATGATGCAAAGTATATAAAAGTATTAGAACTAATTCAAAATAATTATTTATTATATAGTATTTTTAGTAAAGTTTTTAAGAAGAAATTAAATGGTTATGAGAACACTTTAGATTTAACTCCAGATGAAATGATTGCATATAAGGAACTTGTTATTAGTATAAATACTGATGTAGATAGTTTTATTAGTTTGTATGAAGTAGTATCCTTGCCAAAGTATGAAGTGGTTCCCACTAATTTAGTTAATATGCATTATAAAATAGCTGCTAATTTACTTCCAGAGGAATACCGCAGGGTAGTTATGCTTAGATTAGGTTTATATAATGGCTTTATTTATCCTTATCATGCAATTAGTGAAATGTTAAACATTGATTTAAAAGTAGTAATCCAGTTATTTAATGGAGGAATGGTAATATATCAAAACATCTTGGAAGATTACAATCATAAATATGGAACAAAATTAGAAAGGAGAATTTAAATGGTTGATAAATTGTTTGAAAAATTTAATTTTTATAATAACGATATAAAATTTTATCAAAGTATTGCGGATAAATTTAGTGATTTTGATTCCGCTTTTGGATATATTGTTGATTTAATTAATAAAGATATTAAAAGTGGTAATATTAACTTTTTTATTAAAGATATTAATTCATCTAATATTTTAGAAAAAATTACAGAGTTACTTACCTTACTTAGAGATTTAAATATTGAATTAGATATAAATGATATTGCTAATTTAATCAAAAAAACTCCGGAATTAGATTTAATGTTAAATAAATTATTTAAAACTCTAGAACATGTTTCAGAAGATGATATAAACAAAATAACTAATAATGAATATGTAAAAGATTTCTTAATTACCTATGCAATTATTAAAGATATATATGATATTGATTTAAGTATGGATGAATGTGCTATAAAATCAGATGTAACTAGTGATCATGTTCGTGATTATATTCATCAAATTATGCAAATACCTATGATGTCTTATGAACAAATTATTGAAAACTATCGTAGGCAAGAAGAATTAAAAAAACAAATTGCTTTAGGAAGAGATATTTTAAAAAATACTGAAAAACTTAATTATTTAAGAAATTTAGTAGTTAATGCCAATTTAAGATTAGTTGTAAGTATTGCTAAGAGATTTAGATATCGGGGATTAGAATTTATGGATTTAATTAATGAAGGTAATATTGGATTGATGAAGGCTGCGGAAAAATATAATTATAAATCAGAAAATCAATTTGGTACCTATGCCACTTGGTGGATTAGACAAGCTATAGGTTTGTCTTTAAGTAAAACTGGCAATACAATTGTTCTTCCAAGAGACGTTTCAGGAAAAATCGCAAATATAAATCGTATTAAAAGAAAACTTGCTCTTGAATTAAATAAAGAACCAACAAATGCTGATATTGCCATCTATTTGGATGTTGATGAAAAAGAAATAAATGAGTTTTTAGATTATGCTCAAGTGGTAACTTCTCTAGATGTAAAAGTTGGTGAAGATGAATCAGCTACTTTGGGAGAATTCCTAGAATCTAATATTAATTTGGAAGAAGATTTTATAAATGGTGTGACCCAAAATATTTTAAATGATGAATTAAAAGCCCTAGGTTCTGATTTAGAATTTATTATTAGAGCGCGTTTTGGTATTAATGATCCTAAAAATCCTAAAAAGGAATTTGAACGAAAACATACATTAGATGAAGTCAGCAAAATGTTTAATGTAACTAGAGAGCGAATTAGACAAAAAGAAGCTAAGGCATTAAGAAAATTAAGTTTAAACCCTAATTTAAGAAGTATTGCAAGTATTAGTAGTGAAGTAACTAGTTTTTGGGATTTTTTCCCAGGAGTAAATAAAGAAAAGATATTTAAAAATATTAAAAGATTATCTTATGATTATAAGTTTGCTTTATTTCAAATGTTTGGTTATGATTTAAATAGCTATAATGTTGTTAAAAGAGAGACAAAAAAACAAGGAGAAAAAGCTATTAAGCTACTGCAAAAGATGTTAGAAAGTCCGAGAAATAAATCTGTTTATACTTTACAAGAAAAATTAAAAGGTTCCAGTAAAGATATTGAACTGCTCGCACAAGATTTGCAAAATGATTCAGAAAAGGCCATATTATTTCAAGTTTTTGGGGCAGACTTAAGTGAAATAATTGATGAAGATGAATTAGATGTTGATGTTAAAAATAAATTAAATGTTTTATATGAATCACTTAAAATTAATACTAAAATACTTGCTCCATCTTCATATTTAAAAGAAATATTAAAGGCTACTGATACAGAAATAGAGTACTTAAATAAAAATGAAGGTACAACAACTAAAAAATATCAATTATTAAGTAAGATATATGGTTTGAATTATAAGGAAATTCATTATTATGAATTTAAGGATAGAGAAGAATATCATAGTTACTATATTTATATTAATTATTTAAAAAAACAATTAAATAGTTACCGAATTAAACATAAAAGCATCGATTATATTCATCTAGTTGATAGACCACTTACAGATATTTTAAATGTAAGTAGGGAAGAAATTACTAATTTAATAAATATAATTAATATCAGAACTAAACAATATATTTGCCTAAGTAAAATATTTGGTACTGACTTACTTAAGGAAGATGTATATTATTTAATTAAAGATTATCCTGAATTATCTTTATATTATAATTCTTTATTTCATTTTAGAAATCTAATATTAAGTTATAGAGATAATATTAGTTTACTTGATGAATGCATTAATAGTCTGCCGGAGCAATATAGATTAATTATCTCTTTATATTTAGGTGTAATAGATAATATTAGATATGATTGTGAGAATATTGCTATGATGCTTGAACAAGATGAAGAAGAGGTAAATAATAAACTAAAGATGAGTATTTATTTAATTGAAGTAATCTTAGAAAAAGTTAAAGATAAGTCTAAGGAAAAAGTAAAAGTTTTAAATCTTATTAGAGGAGAATAGTTATGTTAGAAAAATTAAGTAGGGAATTTAGTTTTTATAATAGTGATATTAATTATTATAAAAAAATAATAAATAGTAATAGCAATTTAAAAGAATGTATTAAAATAATAATTAAAGATATTAAAAGAAATCTAAAACAAGGTAATGGTAGTTTTATTAGATTAGATAATTTAGAAGAAATATTAAGTGTATTTGAAAAATATAACATAGTTATTGATATAGATATAATGTCTAATTTAGTGAAAAATCCAAACTTTTTAAATAATTTATTTAAAGAAAAAAAGAGAATTACAGATAAAGATATAGATAGTGTTAGTACTAATGAATTAGTTAGAGATTTTTTAACAACTTATGCTCTATCAATAGGTAAATATCAAGAAGAAATAGATGAAAATATTTATATATCAACAGATGAAATTAGAGATTACCTAAGAGAAATAGGGAAAATACCAATGTTACAACACGAGGAAATATTATATTTATATCAAAATATTAATGAATCTAATAAAGATGATACATATAAAAAAGTAGTTGAGGCAAATCTTCGGTTGGTTGTAAGTGTTGCCAAAAAATATCAAGGTCGAGGTTTATCTTTCTTTGATTTAATCCAAGAAGGTAATATCGGTTTGATGAAGGCTGCAAAGAAGTATGATTATAATAAAGGATTTCATTTTTCAACCTATGCCAGTTATTGGATTAGACAAGGGATAACTAGAGCTATTGCTGATCAAGGTAGAACAATAAGAATTCCTGTTCATGCTCATGAAAGGTTAGCAAAAATGGTTGCTATTAAAAATAAATTATTGGCTAATCTGGGTAGAATTCCCACTCCTGAAGAACTTGCAGATGCTATGAATACCGATGTTAATGAAATAAAGAAAATAGATGATTTTGCTCAAGTATCTATTAATTTAGAAGATTTAGTATCTAATGATGAAGGTGATGAAATAACTAAAGGGGATTATATCGCTGATGAAGATGTAAATATTGAAGAGGATGTAACTACTTCTTGGATGATTGATTATTTAAGTAAAACTTTACATAATCTAGATAGTAGAAGTGAACATGTTTTAAGAATGCGTTTTGGTATTCAAGATAAAGAAAATCCGAATCCCTTATATGAAACCACTCATACTTTAGAAGAGGTAGGTAAACTTTATAATGTAACTAGAGAAAGAATTAGACAAATAGAGTCTAAAGCTTTAAGAAAACTTAGTGCTAATAAAGGATTACAAGAATATTATTTCAATTCATCTAAACCAACTAAACATTTTTATGATAATTTTGAAAATGTTGATATTTCAGAAATAAATAAAATAATAAACAAATTAACAATAGATGAACAAAGAGCACTATATAGCACATTTGGTAATAATTTATATGAATTAAATAATGTTGATAGTTACATTTACAATTTAGCAAATAGAGCTATTTTTAAGATAAAAGATTTATTAAAAACATCTGCTAAAAGTAATAATGAAAAAAATAATAAACAAACTTTACAAAGTATTCTTAATGCTAGTCTTGAAGAAATGGATATTTTAATTAGATTTATGAATAAAAATAATAAATTATATCAAACAATAATTAAAATATTTGGACCTAATTTAGATAAAGAAGTTTTTATAAAATCAGTAGATGTTGAACTGATTAATATACTGAGAAATGAATTAGCAGAATATAGAAAATATTTAAATAAAACTTTAGAAGAAACACTAGGACTAAGTATTATAATAATAGAAAAATTAAAGTCTAAAATAGGTAGTGTTTTTTATCAAAAGTTAACTGTTTTTTATGGTAGTAATTTAGATGAAGTATTAAACTTTAATTTTAATACTAAAAAAGATTTTATTTATTTTACTAAAATAATTACTTATTTGAAAGAACTTAGTAAAACTATAGTGGAAACACCATTTAGTGATCCAATATTTAAAGAATTAATTACTTATTTGCCAGAGGAATATAGGTTAATGACTTCTCTTAGATTAGGTATTTATGATGGATCTATTTATTCTATTAAAGATATTGCAAGTATTTTTAATATTAGTGAAGATGAAGTAAGAAAAAAAGTAGATAAGGGCACTAATTTGTTTAGAGATTTAGTAAAAGAACAAGAAAAAAATAAAAATTTAAGAAGAACTAAATAATGTGTGATATAATTAATATGGTGAAGATATTATGCAAAAAAAATTAATACTTGTTGATGGTAATAACTTAATGTTTAGAAGCTACTATGCAACCGCTTATAGTGGGAGAATGATGAAAAATTCTAAAGGTCTTCCTACTAATGCTTTATTTGGTTTTGCTTCAATGATTAATAAAATCATAGCAGAAGAAAATCCAACATATATGGCAGTAGCTTTTGATATTGGTTTAAATTTTCGTAAAAGCAAATATGATTTTTATAAAGAAGGAAGAACTAAAACTCCAGATGAATTAAATGAGCAAATGCCAATAGCTAGAGATATGCTAGATGCTATGGGTATAAAACACTTTGAGCTAGCTCCGTATGAGGCCGATGATATCATTGGTACAATTGCTAAAATGACTGAGATAGATCCTGATTTTGCTTCAGTAATTGTTTCTAGTGATAAAGATTTATTACAACTTATTAGCCATGAAACAGAAGTAAAATTATTAAAACAAACCGGTTTTATTCGTTATAATTACGAAACATTTAAGGAAGATTATAAAATTGAACCAATTAGAATAATTGATTTAAAAGCTTTAATGGGAGATTCATCAGATAATATCCCTGGAGTTCCAGGTGTTGGTGAAAAAACAGCATTAAAACTATTACAGGAATATGGATCTTTAGATAATTTATATGCTAATTTAGATAAAATAAGTGGTAAAGTAAAAGAAAAGCTAGAGATGGGTAAGGAAAGCGCTTATATGAGTAGGGATATTGCTACAATTTACAGGGATGTTCCTCTAGATATTACTCTAGAAGATTTAAAACTAGATTTATCCGATGATACTAAAATTAAAGAAATGTATCAAGAACTAGAATTTTTCTCTTTACTTAAAAGTGATATTAAACCCCAAAATGCTAATGAGTTAAGTTATAAAGTTATTGAAAGTTTGGAAGGCTTAAAACTATCAGATGATATTGCTATTTACCTAGAACTTGATAATGCGAATTATCACATAGCAAATATTATTGGTATGAGTATTACTGATAAAGATAATAATTATTTTATTAAAAAAGAAATAGTTAAAGATGCTCTAGAACTTATCAAAAACAAAAACATTACAACTTATGATTTAAAGAAAGTAATAGGTAATACTAAAATCCCAGTTAATGGCACATTTGATGTATCTATTGCAGCATACATCCTTGGCCTTAATTCCAAAGATGATTTAGCATATCTTGCTAATCAATTTGACATGCATATCATGTTTTATGATGCTTTAAAGAAAAATAATTTTACAGATATAGTGGAAATAGTTAAAAAATCTAAATTCTTATATGATATTAAAGATGAATTTGTAAGAAGAATGACAGATGAAGGATCTTACAAACTATTTACAGATATTGAAATGCCTTTAGTTCCAGTACTTGCTGATATGGAAAATACAGGTATTAAAGTAGATAAACAAGTACTTGATGAAATGAAAAAAGAAATAGATGTTAAAATAGAACTTTTAGAAGGTTCTATTTATAACCTAGCAGGAAGAAAATTTAATATCAGCAGTCCAAAACAACTTGGAGAAGTATTATTTGTCGATTTAGGTCTGCCAAGTGGCAAAAAAAATAAGACCGGCTATAGTACAGATGTAAAAGTCCTAGAAAAACTAGCGGCTAATTATCCAATTGCTGAGAAAATTCTAGAATATAGGGCTCTAACTAAACTTAATAGTACATATATTGAAGGTTTAGAAAACTATATTTTAGAAGATGGTAAAATTCATACTATTTATAAACAAACTTTAACTAGAACAGGTCGTCTTTCATCAACTGAACCAAATCTTCAAAATATTCCTGTTAGAGAAGAAATGGGAAGGAAAATTAGAAAAGCATTTGTGCCAGTTAATGATTTACTGCTTAGTGCTGATTATTCCCAAATTGAACTTAGAATTCTTGCTCATATTTCTAAATGTCCAGGATTAATCGATGCATTCAAAAATGATTTTGATATTCATACTAAAGTAGCTAGTGATATATATGGTATTCCAACAAGTGGAGTAACTAAAACAATGCGAAGAACTGCTAAAGCAGTTATATTTGGTATTGTTTATGGAATCAGTGGCTTTGGTCTTGGGGAAAACCTACATATTTCTCGGAGTGATGCTGATGAATTTATCAAAAAGTATTTTGAACTTTATCCCGAAGTTAAAAAATATACAGAAGATGTAGTAAAATATGCTCATGAACACGGGTTTGTTACAACTCTTTTTGGTCGTAAGAGAATAATTGATGAGATTAAAAATCCTAATTATATCATCAAAAGTACTGGGGAAAGAATGGCCATGAATACTCCAATTCAAGGAACTAGTGCTGATATCATGAAAATGGCCATGATTAATGTTTATAATAGATTTAAAAAAGATGGTATAACTAGTAAAATTTTATTACAAGTTCATGATGAAATAATTGTTGATGTTAAGGGCGAAGAACTAGAAAAAGTAAAGAGAATAATTAAAGAAGAAATGGAAAATGTCTATAAATTAGATGTTCCTCTAAAGGTGGAAATAGATACCGGTATAAACTGGTATGAAGCAAAGTAGGTGAGTTTATGCCAGAAATAGCAGAAGTAGAAACAGTTAGAAATACTTTAAAAAACATGATTTTAAATAAAGAAATAAAAAACGTAAATGTCTTATATCCTAAAATGTTAGATAGTAGCGTGGAAGAATTTAAAAGTATTTTGCCCGGTAAGAAGTTTATAGATATTAAGAGAAATGGAAAATGGCTAATATTTGATCTAGGAGATTATTATTTATTAAGTCACTTAAGAATGGAAGGAAAATACTTTGTTAAGAATCTCGGTGAAGAGATTAATAAACATGAACATGTTATTATTACATTTACTGATAATACTGATTTAAGATATCATGACACTCGTAAGTTTGGCAGAATGAAACTAATAAAAAAAGAAGAATTAGATAGTACTCCGGAGATAAAAAAACAAGGTATTGAACCAATTAGTGATAAACTTACAAAAGAATATTTATATGATAAAATTCATTCTAAGCATCTGCCAATTAAAACTATTTTGTTAGATCAAACAATTATTGCTGGCCTTGGCAATATTTATGCTGATGAAGTTTTATTTGCATCACATATAAATCCTTTGAAAAAAGGTAGTGATATTACAATAAATGATTGTGAAAATATCAAAAATGCATCTAGAGATATAATTTCTAAAGCAATAGAATACGGAGGAACTACAATAAAAAGTTATACTTCATCTTTAGGAGTAACTGGCAGGTTTCAACAATTTTTAATGGTTCACAAAAGAGAAGGAGAACCATGCTTAGTATGTAAAACTCAAGTAGTTAGAATAAAGGTCGGAGGAAGAAGTACATATTATTGTCCAAAATGTCAAAAATGATTGACAAATAGAAAATAATTTGGTATATTATAGTTGTTCTTGAATATTTTAAGAACTAAAATGTTAGTCGCTTACGGATGGCGCGACTCATAAATGATTCCGACCGAGAAATGTTAGTCGCTTACGGATGGTGCGACTCATAAATGATTCCGTTTGAAAATGTTAAAAAGTTTTGATTTTAAATCAAAACTTTTTTATTTTGAAGTTTTTTGAAGTTTTCTCTTGATAAACTTACCAATGCGTAGTGATTTTATTACAAAATGCTTTTCCTACATTAGAGAAGTATATTGATCATCCACATATAAGAAATGGTGCACCTATGAAAGAAAGTACAAATTTGATAAGTGAAATATTATCTAATTTTACTTGGATGATGATAATGAAAAAGAAAGGACTTAATTTGTTTTTTGCTAATATTGATGGTATAAAAGAGAAAATGTTAAAAGAAGTCGAAAAAGATAAACAATTAGTTTCTAATTAGCAATTGAAAGTTAAACCAGTCAAGTTTTGACTGGTTTTTGTGTAAATCTGTTTTTAAATAAATTGCAATTAATAGTTTATTACTTTATAATTAAAGTAGAAGGAGTTGTTTATAGTGAAAGATAAAGAAAAAGTAAAGAGAATAGCAATTTATGTATTAAGTGTAGTTTTATTAGTAGTATTTGTCATAATACCATGGTGGTACATAACAAGACCTACACCTCCTAGTATTTGTCGTAGTATTTGTCCTAATAGTGAGGTTGAAGGTGCAACTGAAGAGAATTATTGTATATGTAGTGATGGGACTATAATTAATCCAGAAACTTTTGATAGCCCAAATAATAATGAAAGTGAGTAGAGTATGAAAGATAAAAATAAAAAACCATATATAATTTTAGGTATAGTTATAGTAATAATAATTTTGTTTTGGCAATTTATTGTACCGGCTTTGTCAACTGCTTATAAACCGGTATTATATTTGTATCCAGAAAATGATAATACAGAGATTAAAGTATCGTTTGAACATCCCGAAAACTTAACAGTAACATATCCTAAATATAATAATGAATGGGTGGTTACTGCAAATAGCAATGGGGATTTATATGATCAAAGTGGTAAATATTATTATGCCCTATATTGGGAAGAAAGTAATGCTATAGATGTCGATTTTAGTGAAGGATTTTATGTAACAAAAGATGATGCTATAGAGTTTTTAGAAGAAAAGTTAACAATAATAGGTTTAAATAATAGAGAAAGAAATGAATTTATAATGTATTGGTTACCGATACTTGAAGAAAATGAACAAAGTTTAGTATATTTTGAACTAACAGAATCAAGAGAAGCAAATAATAAATTAATAATAGAACCTAAACCTGATTCTCTACTTAGAGTAGCAATACACATTAAGAAAGCAAATAAAAGAGTAGATATTAAAGAACAAGTATTACCTACATTTGAAAGAGTAGGATTTGTAGCAGTAGAATGGGGAGGTACTATACACTAATAATATTGACAAACCAAATAAAAAATACTAGAATATTCACTTGAGTTGATTAATATGCAAAAAAGAAAGTATTTAGATTTAACAACTGAAAAAGGTAATAGATTTTATTTTAGAACGGAATCTTTAATGCCGGTTTACGCAGAATTAGAAGAATTTCTAGAGTTTATTACCACTATGAATGATCTACATTTTGCTAAAAAAATGCTTTTTTCTCATGAGTTAAAAGCTAATAATCAAGTCGAAGGTTATAGTGATGATTTAGAATTAATTGAAGATATAATAAAGAAAAAAACAGATAATATTAAAGATGAGGAAAAAAGAGCTAGAATACTAAATTTGTATCGGGGATACCAATTTATTTTAAGAAATAGGGTAATGGATGATAAACACTTAAAAAGATTATATAATATTTTAAGTGATGGCTTACTTGATAGTTATGATATTACTCATATGGGACAAAACTACAGGGAAGCTCCAGTATATATATTAGATGGTGGTAAATTAACGGGTATTTTAGATGAAGGAGTAAATTATCAAATTATTGATAATTTAATTGCTAAGTATTTTGAATTTGTGAATAACTATACTCTTGGAAATACTCAAACTGATGAATATATTAAATCCCAAATAATGCATTTTTATTTTGTTTATATTCATCCTTATTTTGATTGTAATGGTAGAACTTCAAGAACAATGGCTCTGTGGTATTTACTTAAGAAAAAAGATTATCCTTATATTATATTTAATCGTGGTATAAATTTTGCGGGTTCTAAATATGATAAAATAATTAAAGAAGCCAAAGAAACTTATGATATAACATATTTTCTAAAACTTATGTTAGAAACGGTTAAAATAGAACTTGAAAAAGAAAAGGTCATGCAAGAATATGCAAATGCTACCCATTATAAATTTAGTGGCATAGATTATCAAACTATTCTTTATATATTATCAATGAATAATGAATTATCTTTAGCTAATTTTTCTTTAGTGTATAATAGATTTAATGATAAAAGAAAAGTATTAGATATATATAAAGAAATGATTGAACCATTAATTGATAATAATATCTTACAAGTAACTAGATATACTAAGAAGAATTTAGGTAGTGTTAATAATATGGAGTTTGTTTTAAATAAAGATATAATTCCTAGTACAGAAGAAATGCATTTAAAAAGAATAAAACTGTAGCTAAAATATGTTAAATTAGATATAATTAAATTATCAAATTAAAATTTTGATAATTTTTTTAAAAATTTATGCAATAAAATTATAAGTTCAAGCATTATTATAGTGAAAGGAGTAAAAAAGATGTATTCAAATATTGTGGTACCATATAATTATGAATATATAAAATTAAGTAAAAATGAAATAGAAGATTGTTTAAAAGATATTGCCTTTGGTAAAAAAGAGGCAGTTAAAAAATTATATGAATTAACAAGTCCTCAAATATATGGCTTTGCTTTATCTATTTTAAAAAACATTCATGAAGCGGAAGATGTGTTACATGATGTTTATATCAAGATAATTGAAAATTCTCATACTTATGAGGAAAACGGCAAGCCAATGGCTTGGATTCTTACAATAACTAAAAATTTAGCTTTAATGAAATTAAGAAAGACAAAACACCATGTTGATATAGATGAAATAATAGAAATACTACCTTCTAAATGTGAGGGAGATACTATAGAAAATAAACAATTAATAACTGCAGCATTTAGTTATATTACAGATGAAGAGAGAAATATTTTAATTCTCCATGTAATCGGTGGTTATAAGAATCATGAAATTGCCAAACTTTTAGATTTACCACTATCAACAGTGTTATCTAAATATCATAGAGCTATTAAAAAGATTAAAAAATTTATGAGTAAGGAGGTAAATTAATGCAAAAAAAAGAAATTAAAAGAAAACTTAATAAAATGGTTGTAAATTCTACACCTAATGTATTAGATGATGTCCTTGCCAAATGTGAGAGTGAAAATTTACTTAAAAAAAAGGAGATTAAGATGATGGAAAAGCAAAAAAATAAGTTTTTAATACCAAAACTTGCGGGGGCCTTGGTGGTTATTGTTGTTTGTATCGGGGGATTGCTACTTTTTAGAAATCAAAATAGAATGTATGATTCGGAAATTTATTTTGATGTAAATCCTAGTATTGAATTAAAAATTGATAAAGATAGAGAAGTAATATCAGCGGTTGCTTTAAATGATGATGGTATGAAAGTACTAGATAATATGAATTTAAAAGATGCTGATTTAACAGTTGCTGTTAATGCTATAATTGGTTCAATGCTTAAAAATGGTTATTTGACAGTAACTGAAAACTCAATATTAGTATCAGTGAAAAATAAAGATGCTAGTAAAGCTAAAGCTTTAGAAGAAGAAATATCTAATGATATTAGTGCTATACTTAATGCTAGTTCAATTAATGCCTCAATTTTATCCCAAGCTTATGATGATGATGCTAATGCGCAAAATTTAGCTGCAGAAAACAATATTTCTGAAGGCAAAGCTAGACTTATAAGTAATATAATAAGTTCAAATATAACAGATAGTAAAGGGAATTTATATACATTTGATGCATTAAAAGACTTATCAATTAATGAGCTTAATTTATTAGTATCATCTAAAAATGTTACTGTTAAGGATACTCAAAAAAACGGTGAAGCTAGTTCGAGTTCATATATAACAAGAGATAGTGCTAGAGATATTGCAATAAATGCTGCTGGAGTTTCTCTTGATGATATCAGAGCTTTAGAAGTAGAACTTGATGCTGATGATGGAAGATTAGTCTATGAAGTTGAATTTAAAAGTGGAGATAGTGAATATGATTATGAGATAGATGCTAAAAGTGGGAAAATTATTAAAAATCATGTTGAAATAGATGATGATTATCAAGCTAGCAGTGGTAATAATGCTTCAAGCAATAGCGGTAATACATCTACTAATACACCAGCAACATCTAGACCTAATTATGATGATGACGATGATGATCATGATGATTATGATGACGATGATGATCATGATGATTATGATGACGATGATGATCGAGATGATTATGATGACGATGATGACTAATAAAAAGAGTTGTTTTTAGTTAACAACTCTTTAATTATTCTAAAAAATAAGCATAATATTCATCAAATGTTATATCGTGTTCATATATATACTTAGCAATATCTACTCCTACATACCGGTAATGCCAAGCTTCATAAGTTGTTCCTGTAATATCCTCTTTACCTTCAGGATATCTTAAGATAAATCCAAATTTATGAGCATTTTCTTTTAACCATGCTGCCTCAGCACTACTAGCAAAGGTTGCAGAACTTGTATTAGTTCTACTAAATATATCTATTGCTAGTCCAGTTTGATGTTCTGAGAATCCTGGACGAGCAGCAATGCTATCAGCATAAGTTTGTCCAGAAGTATTGCGATAATTATTATAAACACTTTCCTGATCTTGATAAGTCCTGTATGATGAATTAATCATCAAATAATATCCTTCGCTATTCGCCGCATTCCACATATCTAAAAAAGCATTATAAACTACCTCACGAACCCTTTTTGATCCAGCTTCTCCCCAAGAATAAGTTTGGGATACTGTAACTAAATCAGTAGGTGCAAAATCTTCAGATAAATAATAATATTTATTTACTAAAATGCTTGTATCAAGTGAAGTATCGGCAGGATAAGTTTCTTCATAAAAATCTTTATCTAAATGAATATTAATATTTCTTACAACTTCTGTAGTAGAAAGATCAGGGTATTCATTCATATAAGAGATATATTTATCAAAGTTTTTATCTAAATAATATTCTTCATTTAATAAATCTATTATTTTAGTATTTTTTTCATTGTTTAAAAAGTAGGTAATAGTATCTTCATCAAACTTTAATATTTCATTTACTTCTTCCTCACTATAACCGATTTCTAATAACTTATATTCATTAGTCTGATGATACTTATATAAATTATATCTATTAATACCAAATATAATTAAACCAATAAAAAGTACTATACCAATTAAAACAAAATAAACTTGTTTTTTCAATTTTCTTCTTTTAGCCATAATCCCTCCATAACATAATTATAGCACTAACTTATATATAAACCAAATTATAAATTTATAAATATGTAAAGTATATGTTAATATTAACGAACAAAATTTTGGGGTTTACAAATTATATTATTTGTTGTATTATTAAGGTATAGTACGGAGGTAATATGAATATTAATAAAAAAATTATAGGTTATTGTAAGAATTTTTATAAAATAATTAATTTTAAACCTTATGAAGAAGATGTTATTAGTGATAGACTTATTAAATTATATCAAAACTATATTTTTAAAATTGATATTAATAATGAAGAAGATGTAAAAAGAGTTAAGCAACTTGATTATGTAATAAATAAATATATTGATGATTTTTTATTCCGTAAAGAATTACAAAAAGAAATTTTAACTATAAAGGTCAGAAGAGATGCTAAAGATGTCTTAAAAGAAATAATTAATTCAATTCTTAAAATATTTGATAGATATCAAAGTGGCACTACTAGAGTAATATATATTTCAAGATGGATTTAACCATCTTTTTTTCTTTCTGTTTTTTATTAATAATAATATCATTAATAAAGCCATAAATATAGCTAAAATAATTGGGAACGTTTTATAAATAGCCATTGAATTATAAAAGTTATTAGCAATAAAATCATTTACTATGAATAAGATTATTAAAGTAACTATAAAAGGTATTAAACTAGATTTAACATTGATTAAGTTTTTAAATTTCAAAGAACATATTGACAAACTAATAAAGATATCAAAGAACCATCCTGCGGAAATAAAATTTTCAATATTTTCAATAAAGTTAAATAAACTAATTTTTCTTAAAACAGAATACTCTGGATAACTATAAATGTTTACCATTTCTCCAAGAACTGCTGTAATAGTTAATACTACAATAAATATAGTTAACATACTTAATAAATAATATTTAATATTTTCTTTAAATGTTGTTTGTTCATCAATAATTGTTAAAAATGGAGCAGTAGATAATACAGAAAATATTAAAGCTGTAATAAATAAATTACTTGGTTTAACAGTAAGTATTGGCATAATATTGGAAAAATCAATTTCATTTGCGAGTAATGTGGTTTTTAAAAATACTAATACTAAACTTAATACTAGTAATACACTAGCAATATAAGAAATATTTTTAGTGCTTTTGGTATTTAAGAATGTAGCTAAGAAAACAAAAGGAAGACAAGAAATAATTGATGGGGTAAAAATTAGAAAATAGGAATAAAGAAATGTTGCTAAAATTATAAGAAGAATAAATACTAAAAATAAAATATAAAAAATAAATATTATTCTAATTGAAATATTAAGAATACTTTTTTCTTTTAAATATTCATTTAAAGGTTGATCTATTCTTTTACTTACTAAACTTATTAAATAAATTATGCCAATTCCTAGAATAGACCCAAGAATTATCGCTATATAAGCATCTTTACTTGCTTTTAAAAATAAAGTTGAAATGCCTCCACCTAAAAATAAACTGCGTGATAAAAAATATGCCAAATTTCCTTTTTTAATTTTCATCTTGCACCTCGTATATTAACCCTTTTTTATTTATATAAAAACCTACATCACTATCAATATCTAAGTGTATCCAAAAATTTTCAGATTTTTCTCTTGTTTTTTGATAGTAAGATTCCCCAAAGAACAAAATATCACTTTTATTTTCTTGTAAAACACCTATAAAATCTGTAAATTTTTCATTAATTAATTTTTTAAAATCACTATTTAAATCCTTTAAAACATCAAGGTCGCGAATTATAAAGTTAGGTTCATTATCCATAATTTTGCCCATTAAATCACCAGTTAATTTAATTGTTTTAGTATCAAGAGAGGTTTTCACTTTTCCTTCTGTTATAGCGATAGAAAAATATAAATCATCATAAGTTTTTGAATATATTGGTCGGTAAAAATCATTAGTTAAAATATTATAAATAGTAGCAAACTCATTAGATATTGTATCCTTATATTCATATTTATCAAATATAGATAAACCATCAACCCTAAATTGTTCATCATCTAAAGTAATATTAGAAAAACAAGTATCTTTTCCAAAAGCTAAAGTCTCTTCAACAATTTGATCAAAAGTTTTTAAAACTCCGCTATTGCTGGAATAATCTTGACTTTCAAGCAAATTAATTATAGCTGTACTGGCAACTGGATTTTCATCAGTATTTTTTTCTAAAATTTTTTCAGGTTCAGTATCCATAGATGAAATCACATAAAAGTTTTCACGGAAATAAGTACTTCTCATGAAAAAGTCTATGATATTTTGAAATTTGCCATCAGTAATAGTATCACTTAAAATTAAGAGTTTAACATGGGTATAATTTGCTTGATCGGATAATAAATCAGCAGCCTTTTCTAAGGCTTTAGCTAGTGATTTATCACTTCCGGTTTTGGTATAAGCTTTAATTTTTCCCGAATCTTTATCATTTTGATCATTTAAAATTTCTAAAGTAATTTTATATTCCTCATCTTTATAATCCACTCCGATTGCTGTAATTATCGCTAGATCATTAATTTCTTTATAATCATAGCAACCACTAAGAGTAAGTAATAAAATTATAAGAATTATTTTTTTCATGTAATCACCTTTGTTTAGTTTTATTTGTATTTGTAAGCAATGAACTTCTTTTAGTATCTTTAGCTAAAGGTATTTTAAATACTGTATTATTAAAATAAATTTTATCAAATGGGGCAATCGGTGCAAAATATGGTTTTCCAAGACTATTAACATTAGTAGTATAAATTAAGAAAAATAACAAGCCTAAAGTAATGCCATAAAGTCCAAAGAAACCTGCTAGAATTATAAATATAAATCTAAAAAATCTCAAAGAATTATTAATTTCAACATTATTAAATGTTAAACTAGAAATAAAAGTAATAGCAATAACTATAATAGTAATAGGACTAGCAATTCCTGCCGAAACTGAAGCTTCACCTAAAACGATAGCTCCTAAAATTGATATTGCAGAACCATAATTTGATGGAAATCTTAAATCACTTTCTCTTAAAATCTCACACACTATGAGCATAAGGATAGTTTCAACAATTGTAGGAAAAGGAACACCATTACGCTGGATTGCAAAATCAATAAGTAAATTGGTGGGAATTGTCTCTTGATTATAATTCATAACTGCTATATATAGGGCTGGAGCAATCATCGATAAAAAATAAGCAAAAATTCTTAATATTTTAATAAAATTAATATTTTTACTTTTAGAATAATTATCAATATTAGGATTGATAAAATCTATAAAAAAGGCTGGTATTATTAAAACAAATGGTGTTGTATCCATAACTATGGCAATTTTTCCTTCAAGTAGAGAAGTAGCTACCATATCAGGTCTTTCGGTTTGTAAAAATGTTGGATAAACATTACTTGCTTCATTATCTATTAAATACCCAATACTACTAGAATCAATTACCCCATCAATATCAATATTATCGAGTTTGTTTAATACATTTTGCACCATATCTAAATCAGCAATATCCTCAAAATATAATACTCCCACTTGTGTACTAGTTTTTCTACCTATTACTCTATTATCAATTTTTAAATTATGAGATTTTAATCTTCTTTTAATTAAACCAATATTGATTTGATAATTTTCGGTAAAAGAATCTTTTGGTCCATTAATAGATGTTTCTACATCAGCATTAGCTACAGCTCTATTAATATCAGCTCTAGTCTCAACCCCATAAATTTTATCTTTTAAAACAACAATAGTAAAACCATTTGTTAAAAAATATTCAATTTTATCATACTTATTTACTTCTTTAGTATTAGGGCCAGCAAGATAATTTTGAAAATTATTTTTATTTATTTTATCTTTATTATCAATAACATTTTTTAAGATATAATCATTTACTTTATTACTACCACTAACAGTTTCTAAATATATTACATAAAGAGTATTTAACATATTTAGTTTAATCTCTTTAATAATTAAATCCGGAGTCTTACTAAACTCACTTTTTAATCTCATAACTATCTTATTCACATCATCACCACTATTAATATTTGCTAATTTTTGGAAATTATTATATAATTTAATTGATTGTTATGTATAGTGAAGAGTTTTATGAAACAAAAAAAGAATTTAAAAAAGAAATAATAATTATATCTATAGCATATTTTATAGTTATGTTTGTTATGCCATTTATTCTAACTAATGCTGGTATTGCCACAGTAGTCCCTAAAGTTAGTCATTGGGATGCATCGGGTTCTGTTAATTTGGCTTTTATGATATTATTTAGTGTTGAATTTTTGTTAGGACTTATTGTATCTATGATTATTAAAAATCCATACTTTTATTATGGAATATGTGTTTGTAGTTTTTTAATTAAATTAATTTTATTTATAATACTATCAGTATTGATTCATTTCATTCATCCTCTTAGTTTAGTGTTAGATATTGAATTGTTATTTTATCGTTTTGCTATTTCTTATAATGCTTTTAATGGCTTATTGTTTATTCCAACTATGCTTTGTATGGCAACATTTTTGGGTATTCAAATAGGATTACTCATAAAAAATAAGAAAAAAGAAAAAGAGTTAGAAAGGAGACTAAATGAAAGTAGTAATAGATAGATTTGATGATTTAGGTAGAGGTATTGCTTATGTAGGAGAAAAGATTACATTTATACCTAATACAATCCCCGGTGATAGAGTTGCTATAACTATAACAAAAGAAACAAAAAAATATAATATTGCTAAAGTAGATAAATATCTAAAGTTATCAAGTAGAAGAGTAAAACCAAAATGTCCATACTTTGATATTTGTGGTGGTTGTACTTTACAGAGTATTAGTTATGAAGATACAATAAACTATAAATACAATAAGGTAAAAAACTTATTTAAAAAAAGCGATATAGAAATTAACCCAGAAATTATTAGAAATCCAAGTCCCTATAACTACCGAAATAAAATAAGTTTAAAAGTAGTTGATAAAAGAACAGGTTTTTATGAAGAAAGTACTCATAATATAGTAGAAATTAATGAATGTATTATAGCAAGTCCTGCTATTAATAAGACAATTTCTTTAATTAGTGAATTTAATATAATTAATGGTAATATTACTATTAGAAGCAATAAAAATAATGAAATATTAATAATACTTGAAAGTAGTGATAAACTAAACATTGATATAAATTATTTAAAAAGTCAAATAAAATTAGTAGGTATAGTAATTAATAATGAGACCTTTTATGGCGATAACTTTTTAATTGAAAATATTAATGATTATTTTTATAAAATATCTTATGATTCATTTTTTCAAGTAAATCCTTATGTTGCAAGTATTTTATTTAATGAGGTATCAAAAAGAATAAATGAGGAAGATACAGTATTAGATTTATATTGTGGTGTTGGTACACTTAGTTTAAATGCCACTTGTGCTAAAGAAGTTGTTGGTGTAGAAATAGTAGAAAATGCCATATTAAATGCGATATTTAATGCACATATTAATAAAATAGATAATGTTAAATTTATATTAAATGATTCAACTAAAGCAGTATCTAAATTAAATAAAAAATTTACTAAAGTAATAGTTGATCCACCGAGGAGTGGTTTAACTAAAACTATAATAGATAATATCTTGAGTATTAATCCTGAAGAAATAATCTACGTTTCATGTGATCCAGCAACTTTAGTTAGAGATGTTTTGCTATTTATTGATAAATATAATATAAAAAAAGCTATTATATTTGATATGTTTAGTTATACCTATCACGTTGAAACAATGATTGTATTAAAAAGAAAATTTTAAAAATTATATATCAAAAGTCTTAAAAAGTGTATATTTAAGGAAAAAATACTTTAGTTTGGAGGGATAATAATGATTAAAAAATTACTTAATATTATTACATATATATTCATAATTATAATTATTGGTATAGTTATTGCTATAGCTAAGAACACAGCAATATTTTTCCTGCCGGTTGTAATAGTTATAATACTTAATTTAATTAGAGATATAATGATTCTTTTAAAAAAGCATGAATATCTTTCTAAATTAAATAGAATTATCGATATTGCTACATATATAATTTATATTTATATTATAATTTGGTTTGTTATTTTTCTATTGTATAAATACTTTTAGCTAAATTTGACAAATCAGTGTAAATATGATAGAATTTTTATTAGTAAAGGGGATAAATTATGAGTTATAAAATTAAGAAATGCGTAAAATATATTGATGTTGATACTAATAAGAAAATAGTTAATCGTCGTACAAAAATAACTAATCCCAATTACTATGTTGAAAGAAAAGAGGAGATTTTTAAAATGATTGATGAAATGAAGAATGAAATGTATGATAATTTAAAAGCCCATATTGGGGAAAAAGTTGTTGCAGAATTAAATTTAATGGAAATACCTACAACTCAAAGTGGTATCTTAAATGCTGTTGATGTAGATGATGAGGCTAAAGAAGATACTCTTACTATTGGTAAACAAGTATATCCATTTAATAGTGATAAATGTAGCGTAATTACTGTTACATCACTAGATACTAAAGAAAGATTATATGATATTTCAGGTTTAGAAAGAACAGGTAGAGGAAGATAGACTCATATGAGTTCTTTTTTTTCATATGTTTTTATATGAAGAAATATATTGCTCACAGAGGAATTTGGAATGAATATGTTAAAGATAATTCTTATCAGGCTTTATATGATGGATTATGTAATCCATTATATATTGGTATTGAAACAGATATAAGAGTAACTAAAGATAATGTTTTTATAATATATCATGATCCTTTATATAATGGTAAATTAGTCAAAAATACATATTATAAAGAAATGAATGATGTATGCTCTTTAGATAGTATTTTAAAAATAAATACTGATAAAATAATCCTTTTAGAAATAAAAGATTTTAATATGGATGTCAAAAAATTAATTAAATTATTAAATAAATATAAAAGAAATATTATGCTTATGTCTTTTGATACCAATATCATAAAGAAAATAAAAACATTAAATACAAAATATAAATTAGGAGTCCTAAACTATATAATAAATAGTGATAGTGATTATGATTTTGACTTTATTTGTTTACTTGATATTATAAGTAATAATTTTATTATAAATAGTTTTAAAAAAAGAAATATTGAAGTATTAATTTATGGAGTTATTAATACATTAGAAGATGCTACATATATAATAGATGATAAAAAGTTAAAAGACCTTGATAAACCATAGTATTTTTGATAAAATTTAGTAGGAGTGATAATAGTGCAAGAATTTGTTGTATCAATTATGGAACAATTTGGTTATTTTGGAGTTTTCTTCCTTATAGCAATTGAAAATATATTTCCACCGATTCCATCAGAAGTAATCCTTTTATTCGGTGGTTTTATGACTACTAAAACTACTCTTAATGTTCCTTTGATGATTTTAGCATCAACTCTAGGTTCCTTACTCGGGGCAATAGTTTTATATTATATTGGTAAAATATTAAATAAAGAAAGACTAAAAAAGATTGTCTCTGGAAAAATAGGTAAGGTTCTTAGATTGAAAGAAAAAGATATCGATATGGCTGATGAATGGTTTGATAAAAAAGGAAATATTACTGTATTTTTTTGTAGATTTATTCCTATTGTTCGGAGTCTTATTTCCATACCTGCAGGTATGAGTGAAATGCCTATGTTTAAGTTTTTAACCTATACTATTGTAGGTTCTGCTATCTGGAATACAGTACTTTTAGTAATAGGTAATAAAGTTGGTGAAAATTGGGAGGAAATACTTTCAATATTTGATAGATACTCACATATTGTTTTAATACTTTTAGTAATTCTATTTATTGTATTTATAGTTTGGTTTTATAAATTTAGAAAACCTAAAAAAGCTAAGAAAACAGATTGAAAAATCTGCTTTTTTCTTGATTTTTAGAGATTTTCGACAAACCCTGAGTTTATTCGACACACTATCGGCATGTCCGCCCGGAGGTCGCTAGTTATCCACATCCTTTTTCTTTTGCAAAAATATAATATTTGCTATATAATATATATAGGTGTTAGTTATGAAAAAAGAAAATCTTATTGTAATTCTTGGTGGTGTTATATTTTTAGCTATTGGGTTAGTTATTACTTTTAATGTAATAGAAAATAGAGAATATAAAAGTAATGATGTAAGTGCAAGTATTAGTAATAGTACAAGTAATAATAAAGTAGCTAATGAAAGTAATGAAGAAAATATAGAAGGATTTAAAGATACTGTAAAGGATAATACTACTATAAAAAAAGAAGAACAAGTAAATAATGAAGTAATTGAAAATAAAAAAGAAGAAGTAATAGATAATAATACAAGTAATAGTGATAATATTAGTACTTATAGTGCTAGTGATTTTAAAGTTATTAATAGTTTAAATGATACTTTAAATACTGTAAAAAATAGTGAAGTTACTTCTAGTTTTAAAGATAGCGCTAAAGCAACATTTATAAGTATTGTAGATTTTTTATTTTATGATGGCGAGATTAATGGTGTTACTTTTGATGAACTAAGTGATAGTGGTAAAAAGAAAGTATTAGAAATAGCTAGTAATATAGATAGTGCTATTGAAAATAAATTTCCAGGTTATAAAGATGCTATAAGTGATAAAGCAAGTAATGCATTTAATAAAGCTAGTGAAATAATTAAGGAAGGTGCTAATAACTTAAATGATTTTGCAAGAGAAAAACTAGGGGAAGATAATTATCAAAGTTTAATTGATGCTAAAGATGAACTTATTATTTATACTAAAAATGCTATTAATTTTATTGGTGATGTATCATCTAGTTTATGGAATAGTACTAAAGATAAATTAAATAATTGGTATCAAAATTTTAAAAATGGAGAATAAATATGAATGTTTTAGTTACAGGATCATCTAGAGGAATAGGAAAAAGTATTATCGAATTATTTGCGAGCAATGGACATAATGTTATAATTAATTATAATAAGAGTGATAAAGATTATATAAAAAATATAGAAAGTACTATAAAAGAAAAATATAAAGTAGATGTAATAAGTGTTAAATGTGATGTATCAAGTGAAGAAGAAGTAAAGTATATGTTTGATATAATTAAAAAACATTTTTCTAAACTTGATTGTATTGTTAATAATGCTGGTATTGCTAAAGATTCTAGAATAGAAGAAAAAAGTAGTGAAGAGTTTTTAAGTGTAATAAAAGTTAATTTATTAGGGACTTTTTTAGTTAGTAAATATGGATGTAGACTAATGGATAAGGGTAGTATTATAAATATAGCCAGTAATAATGTAACCCACGGATATATTGAGTCTTGTGATTATGATGCATCTAAAGCAGGAGTTATTGCTCTAACTCATGATTTTGCGAAAGACTTAGCTCCAAATATAAGGGTTAATTGTGTTTCTCCTGGTTGGATTAATACTGATATGAATAAAGATTTGTTTGAAAGTTTTAAAAAAGAGGAAGAAGAAAAAATACTTCTTAAAAGATTTGGTGAAGCTAAAGATATTGCAAATACTGTATATTTTTTAGCAACGAATGAATATATCAATGATGAAATAATTAAAGTAGATGGTGGTTATGGATATTAAGAATGTAGAAAAAAAGTTAGAAGAAGAATTTAAAAAGATAGATGAAATAGAGTATATAAATAGTAAAAAAGTAATGGCATCTTTTTACGAATGTAATGTAACTGAAGCATGTTTTAATTCAACAACTGGTTATGGTTACGGGGATTTGGGAAGAGATACTTTAGAGAAGATTTATGCCCACATTTTTAAAAGTGAAGATGCTTTAGTTAGAACTCAACTTATATCTGGTACTCATGCTTTAAGTACCGCTCTTTTTGGCATGCTTAGACCTGGAGACACTCTTTTATCTATAACTGGAAGACCATATGATACTTTAGCATCTGTTATTGGTATAAATGATAATCCCAGCAGCCTAAAAGCATTTAATATCAATTATGATGAAATTGACTTAGTAAATGATAATTTTGACATACCTAAAATACTTGATTATTTAAAAAATAATAAAGTAAAAGTAATAGAAATACAAAGATCTCGTGGTTATAGTACAAGAAAAAGTATTAGCATAAAACAATTAGAAGAAGTAATAAAAGAGATTAGAGCATTAGATAGTGATGCAATAATTATGGTTGATAATTGTTATTGTGAATTGGTAAGTACAAAAGAACCTATAGAAGTTGGTGCTGATATAGCGGTTGGTTCTCTTATAAAAAATTTAGGTGGAGGTATTGCCTCAAACGGTGGTTATATTGTAGGAAGAAAGGATTTAATTCATCTTTGTAGTGAAAGATTAAATGTAGCAGGGGAAGCTAAAGAAGTTGGACCATCACTTGGTGCTAATAAATCACTGTATCTTGGTTTATATTTGTCTCCATCAGTAGTAGCTTCAAGTCTTAAAACTGGCGTTCTTGCTTCATTTTTACTTGAAGAAATGGGTTATAGTGTCTCTCCCAAATGGAATGAGACAAGAGCAGATATAGTTACTGCTATAACTTTTAATGATAAAGATACTTTAATCAAATTTGTTGAAGGTATTCAAAGTGGTAGTGCAATTGATGCTAAAAGTTTGCCTATTGCATCACCAATGCCTGGATATGATGATGATATAATTATGGCAAGTGGTTCATTTACTCAAGGCTCATCAATTGAACTATCTTGTGATGGACCTATAAGAAGCCCATATATCGCTTATCTACAAGGAGGCCTTACATATTCTTACGGAAAATATGGTGTTTTAAAAGCCATTGAGAACATCAAAAAATAGTGAGTTTCGAAACTCACTATTTTCTTACTAAACTAAATGCTATTTCGGGATTGTTTTCTTCTTGCATATTCCAATTTTGTCTTTCGTATTTAAATTTGATATAACCTAGAGCATTACCTAAAGACATTAAAAATCCTACATGTTGTCTAAATTGTGTCCATTCTTCACCGTTATTTAATTTTTTTAAATCATCAAAAGTAGCGGCATAATCAACTAAAAGTAATAATTTTTCTATTTCATCACTATGACTAACTATTTTATCATAATAATAACAATAGTCGTTATTTAATGTTTCTCCGATTATATTACTTTTATCTTTCCAAGGTTGTGATGTCTTAACTACACAATCATTCCAGATAGCAAGTACTTGTTGTTTAAAAGTATTTCCCATGTTTGGAGTCTTCTTAGGCTTTTCAAAAACTGCCATTAACTCATTATATATAGCTTCTTCTTGTAATTCTATCTTGCTTATATCTGGAGCAGCATTAACCATAACTTCTTTAGTTTCTTCTTTTGGTTCGTAAACTGGAGCTATTTTAACTTCAGCCTCTTCTTTTTTCAAAGGTTCCCAAGAAGCCATAAGAAATTCTACTTCTTCAATAACTGGTTCAATGAAATCTTCTTCTTGCTCATCAATATCCATTAGTAAATCCCAGTAATCCATATCTACATGTGATTTACCGTCGATACTTACAAAAGGTATATTAAAATCCTTCTTCTTAGGTTCATATTGCTCTAAAAGTATATCTAAACATTCCATATCAATAACAGACTTCCCATTAACAGTCTTAAACGGAATATCAATATTTCTCATTTTCCAATTCCCCCTTTTTTTTCATGTAAACATTTTACCATATTTTTCTTGTTTTGTCAAATTTGCGTAAAATTATGTGGTTTCTCTTGACTTGTTATATATTGTATGTTTTAAATTTTTTGAAAAATTTAAAAAATATTAGTTAAAATTGTAAGTAAAATAATGTAAATGTATGTAAACTTTACATTATTTTTTTATGCCCATTTTTTGACGTATTTTAGCGAAAAA
>UREA01000013.1 GCA_900546715.1 uncultured Mycoplasmatota bacterium
AAATATTAAAAAAGTTCAAGGTTTTTCATTTCTATGTGTGACTTGAACGAAGAGAAAGGAATGGTACTTAATATGAAGAAAGTATATGAATTAGATTTTAATGGTAGAAAATTAGTTGTTGAAACTGGAGAACTTGCTAAACAAACTAATGGTTCAGTATTAGTTCGTTATGGTGATACAGCTGTTTTATCCGTATGTGTTATGGGAAAAAATATGGTTAGTCAAGACTTTTTCCCATTAACTGTATTATATCAAGAAAGATTATATTCAGTAGGTAAAATTCCCGGAGGATTCATTAAAAGAGAAGGTCGTCCTAGTGATGCCGCAACTCTTGCAGCAAGATTAATTGATCGCCCAATCAGACCAATGTTTGATGAAAATTTAAGAAATGAAATTCAAGTTATCAATACTGTTTTATCAGTTGATCAAGATAACTCCCCAGAAATTACAGCTCTTTTTGGTTCGTCATTATGTCTTGGAATAAGCAATATTCCATTTGATGGTCCAGTTGCTGGTGTAATTGTTGGACGAGTTAATGGCGAGTTTATAATTAATCCAACAGCAGAACAAGCTGAAGTAAGTGATTTAAACTTAACTGTTGCGGGTACAAAAGATGCAATATGCATGGTTGAAGCAGGAGCCAAAGAATTAAGTGAAGAAGTTATGCTTGATGCTCTAATGTTTGCTCATGAAAATATTAAAGTATTATGTGAATTTGAACAAAAAATTATTGATGAAATAGGAGTTCCAAAAATTGAGCTTGAAAAAGCAGAAATTGATCCGGAATTAGAAAGTGCAGTAAAAGAATATGCAACTAAAGATATGCTTGCTGCTATTCAAATAAAAGATAAGCTTGAAAAATATGCAAAAATCGATGAAGTAAAAGAAAATACGATAGAACACTTTAAAGAAGTTTATGCGGATAATGAAGAAATAGATAAAAAAATAGCTCAAGTAAATAAAGTTTTAGTAAGTATTGAAGCTGGCGAAGTAAGAAGATTAATAACTGATGAACATATTCGTCCAGATGGCAGAAAAATGGATGAAATAAGACCACTTCATGCCGAAGTTGACTTGCTTGCTCGTACTCATGGTTCAGCTTTATTTTCTCGTGGTGAAACTCAAGTACTTGCAACAACTACTTTAGGAGCCATCGGCGAACATCAAATCCTTGATGGTTTAGGTATTGAAGACTCTAAAAGATTTATGTTACACTATAATTTTCCACAATTTTCAGTTGGAGAAGTAGGAAGATATGGTTCTCCTGGTAGAAGAGAAATCGGTCATGGAGCCCTAGGTGAAAGAGCTCTTGCCCAAGTTATTCCAAGTGAAGAAGAATTCCCATATACTATAAGAGTAGTATCAGAAGTATTAGAAAGTAATGGTTCATCAAGCCAAGCAACAATTTGTTCTGGTTGCTTAAGTTTAATGGCTGCAGGTGTGCCAATAAAAGCTCCTGTTGCGGGTATTGCTATGGGGCTTATTACTAGTCCGGATGGCTCTAAATATACAATTCTTACAGACATTCAAGGTCTTGAAGATCATATGGGAGATATGGACTTTAAAGTTGCAGGAACAAAAGATGGTATTACAGCCTTACAAATGGACATCAAGATTAAGGGAGTTACAAAAGAAATTTTAAGTGAAGCTCTAGCTCAAGCTAAAAAAGCTCGTTTAGAAATCCTTGATGTAATGCATGAGGCAATTGCTGAACCGCGTAAAGAAGTTAGTAAGTATGCCCCAAAAATTGAAACATTTGAAATTGATCCTGATAAAATTAAAGATGTTATTGGTCGTGGTGGAGATATGATTACTAAAATTATTCTTGAAGCATCGGGAGTGAGTAGTGTCAATGATAAAGATGCAGTTAAAGTAGACCTTGAAGATGACGGTAGAGTAATTATATATCACACTGATAAAGATATTATCGCTAAGACTCGTAAGATGATTGAAGATGTCGTTAGAGTAGTTGAAGATGACAAAATTTATACTGGTAAAGTAGTTAAAGTTGAAGACTTTGGAGTATTTGTAGAACTTTGGCCAGGTTGCGAAGGTTTAGTTCATGTATCACAACTTGATTATAAGAGAGTAGAAAAACCAAGTGATATTGTATCCGTTGGTGATGAAATAATGGTTAAGTCTTTAGGCTATGATAATCGTGGAAGACTTAATTTGTCACGCAAGGAATGTTTGCCAAAACCTGAAAAGAAAGCCCCAAGAGATGAAAAGACAAGTAAAAGTAAATAGTCTTTATAAACATTTTAAAGGTCATATATATAAAGATATTGCATTTGCTAAAGATAGCGAAGATGAATCCCTTAAAGTAGTTTATCAAAATATTGATACCAATGAAATTTGGGTTAGAGATTATGATGAATTTGTTAGTTTAGTTGATACTAAAAAATATCCAAACGTAAAACAAAAATATCGTTTTGAAGAAATAGAGGGATAATATGGATTATGGTGCTGCCTTTGATTTTTATAAAAAATTATATATTTCCAATCCTGAATTTCAGGAAATAATAAAAACCTATATGAAAGCAAAGCAAATTAGATTTTTTGGTGAACCAGAATGGATTAAAATAGAGTCTCAAAATTTTATTCCTATTGTAGGTAATGCTCCAGAATTCATTGATATGTTTCGTTTAGGTTATAATGAAGGAAATTGTGTTATGATGACAAGACTTTTAAGTTATTCTTATGATGATGTTGATATAGTATCAGGTATTTTGCCATTACTTAAAGGAACACGTAATGCCGAAGTAGAAGGTGGACATTGTTGGTTAGAAGATAAATTTACCATAATTGATACATCTTTAATGTTAGTCATAGATAAAAGTTTAAAAGAAACTTTAGGATATATTGAAGAACAAAGAATAACTGCAAGTGATTTAAGAAAATCTCCAATGTATGTAGCTCATAAAGAATTTGTGAGAGATTCAAGTTTAAAAAGGTGATTATTTAATCATCTTTTTTAGTTCATTAATAAATATGGATTTATTTATTATTGGTACCATTATATAAACTTTATTTTTAGTTCTAGTTAAAGCAACATAAAATAGCCTTCGCTCTTCTGCATAAGTATAGGTTTTATCACTAGGATGCATTCCTTCTAAAAGTTTATTATTAACTATCTTATTAGGAAAACCATATACACCATCAACCATATTAATTAGAATCACATTATCGGCTTCTAACCCTTTTGAAGAATGCACAGTTAAATAATTTACTTCATCATCACTAAAATTTTTAATATCAAAATTATTTCTTCCTAAAACAAGGATATTGTCATTTATACTTTTTACTTTTTTATAAAGTTTTTTAAAAGCTTTTTTAGGATTAATATAATAAATAAACTCAATAGGTTTATCTACATGTTTATTACTTATTAAATCTTTTTTTAATTGTCTTTTGTTTTTCATAATAAATGAGGCTGCAATATTAATAAGTTCTTGACTATTACGATAGGTATTTTTAAGATATAGTACCCTAGAATTAGGAATAAGTTTAGGAAAATCTAAAAATAAATTTATATCACACCCAGAAAAATGATATATTGATTGATAATCATCACCAACAACAAAAAGAATAGCTTTATTAATTTCTCTTAATTTATTAACTAAATTAAATCTAATGATAGATGTATCTTGAAATTCATCAACAATAATAAATTTATATTTATAAAATTTATCTAAAATATTTGTAGCGTTAATTATTAAATCATCAAAATCATAAGAATTATTACTCTTAAGTTCACTATCATAAACATTTTTAATAATATACATATATTTACTTAAAAACTTATCCTTATGATAATTTTTGATTATATCTTCTTTACTTAAATCATTAGTTTTATATATTTTTATAATAGTTGTAATAACTTTAATAAATTCCTTATATTTATAACTATCTAAAAACTTATTATAATTACATTCTTTAAAATATTTAAGTATTTCTATTTGCATCAATTCATCATTTAATGTATAAAAAAACTCATTAGCTATATATGTTAAGTAAGAATCACTTACTAAATTATAAGTAACACTATAATCATCTAATATATGCATAGCTAGTTTATGAAAAGTATAAATATCTACATTTTTATCTATTTTCTTTTTTAAATCATCAACACTTTTATTAGTAAAAGATATAACTAATATTTCTTGTTCCTTGCAGATATTATTATCTATTAAATATTCTATTTTTTTGACAATAGTGAGTGTTTTACCAGCTCCCGCCCCAGCGATTAATAAAGTATTATTAAGTGTTTTTACAGCTTCTAGTTGATATTCATCTAATTTCATAATTCCTCTAAATATTTAAAATTTTCAATTATATTGTAATAAAATATAAAATTTGGTATATTATATATGTAAGTGTTACCCGTACTCGGGTAACGCCAAGTTATGTGTCGGCGCTACTTTCTAGTGGCGTCTTTCTTATTAATACTAAATTTTATTTTAATATTAATAATTATCATAAGTAAAAAGTTGAATATTTTTCTCATAAACTACCTCCTTAACCTTGGAACTCTCTTAAGAATCATATCCATGACCCCCTTTGAGCCTCAGCTAAAAAGATCGTCGGCGCTCTACAATACAGGTACAGTTATATATTATAACTGCTATTTTTTTATTTGCAATCACTTCGACACGCATCGACAAAACAATACAAAATTCGACAAAAAGTTATATGTAAATAATAAATGTATAATAATTAATTTGTTTGAATAAATTTTAAAAGATGCTATAATATTTAAAGAGGTATATTATGAAGTTTAATACAATATTAGAAATAGATTTAAAAAAATTATATGATAATGCAAGTATTCTTGCTAAAAGTTATAGTGATTATGAATACATTTTTGCAAATCTTAAAGATAATGCATATGGTATGGGATTAAAAATAGTTAATACCCTAGCTAGTGCAGGGGTTAATTATTGTTTAGTAGGCCCTATACAAGATGCTATTTTAGTTAGAAGAATTAATCCCGATATTAAAATTTTGGTTAATTATTATGTTGATATAGATAATGTCTATGATGCTATAAATAATAATATTGCTCTAACCATACCTAGTCTAGATTATCTAAAAAAGATTAATGAATTAAAACTAAAAGATGATTTAGTCTTGCATATTTTAATTGATAATTCATCTAATAAAATGGGTATAAGTAGTAAAGTAGAGTTAGATGAAATAATTAATATAATTGATAATAATGAACATTTAATACTTGAAGGGATGTATTCTGATTTAACTAGTATAGGTATTGAAGATGAATTTTATTATCATCAAGTTAATCAGTTTTATAGCCTTATTAGTGAGTACTTAGATAGAAATTTAATTATTCATTTAAATGAACCATTAATGTATCATAAAAAACTAGATTATATAAGTGGTATAAGATTCGATTTATCTTTAATTGGTATTGAAGAAAATGTGAATGAAGGTTTGCTTACCAACTTAAAAATTAAAAGTATTGAGAAAAAATATGGTGATTTAGAATTTCCTAATATTGATTTAAAGCTTATATTTTCCATAACTAGTGAGGTTATGCAAACTGGTCACATTTCTAAAGGAGATTTAATAGATAGAAATTATATTGCTAAAGAAGATATGGATATTGCAGTAATTCCCATCGGTCATAAAGATGGTATTACTAAAGCAATTAAGTTTGTGGGCATTAATAATTACAAAAGAGATATTATTGCTGATGATATTGATCATATAATAGTTAGTGCTAGTGATGTATCTATTCACGATAAAGTATATATTGTTAATGAAGAGCGAGAAATATATGACTTTTTAACTATTTTAAAAACTAATAGATATTATTTAATGAGTGTTTTAAATAGAAATTTAAGTAAAATATATATAAATGATGATTATGAAAAGAGGGATAGTTATTTATGATGCAAAAAGTAGTAGGGGTAGCTTTTATAGAAAATGGTAAGTTATTAATTGTTCAGTCCCATAAAAGTAGTAAAACAAATTCTTGGACTTTAGTTGGTGGAGGAGTAAAGGTTAGAGAAACTTTAGTTGAAGCTGCAATAAGAGAAGTAAGCGAAGAGATTCATAATAATTTTACAATATCGGAAAGTGACTTAGAACAACTTTTTACTTTTTCTAAAGCATGTTGCGAGTGATCCGAATAAAATGATTAGATGACTATATTTATAAGTCACAAAAAAATTGATGTGGAACTTACTACTAATGCAGAGATTTTACATTACCATTGGTATAAATTAGGGGATGATTTAAACATATCAGCATCAATTAAAGACCATTTTTTACCATATACTATAAAAAATAATCTAATTTATTAAAAAATATTCAAAAAACCATTGCAAAACTCTTAATGATTTGATATAATTTGAAATGTCATCAGGAAGTTTTTGGGCGCTTAGCTCAGTTGGTTAGAGCACCTGCCTTACAAGCAGGGGGTCATAGGTTCGAGTCCTATATCGCCCACCATTAGTGCCGACTTAGCTCAATAGGTAGAGCAACTGACTTGTAATCAGTAGGTTGAGGGTTCAATTCCTTTAGTCGGCACCATATTTTTGGAGGAATAGCGAAGTGGTCAAACGCGGCAGACTGTAATCTTGAAAAGATTTAAAATTTGCACCCTTAGTTGGAAACAATTAAGGTGGACATCGCTAATTCGGGGAAAACTAAGTAAACAATAGTTTATATGTCAATCCCGAGCTAGGTTAATACCGAGTGTAGAGACTTTATACGATGAACCTAAGTTCTTAATAGAATAAGGTTAAGAGAAAGTCCAGACTACAAACACATGGTGGTAGTGAAAACTATAGTGGTAAAGAAATCTGTTCCTTCGGGTTCTGTGGTTCAAATCCACATCTCCCCACCATTTTTATTGCCTCGTAGCCAAGTGGTAAGGCATCAGACTTTGACTCTGACATTCCGCTGGTTCGAACCCAGCCGAGGCAGCCATTTATTTTTTTATGTATTGGTTCGTTAGCTCAGTAGGTAGAGCATTTGACTTTTAATCAAAGGGTCCTGGGTTCGAATCCCAGACGAGCCACCATTATAAACAACAAATCCCGTAAATACGGGATTTTTTCTTGCTCATATTTTTTGAAAGTAAAAGAAGAGTATAAAATACTATGTTATTAATCTATTGATTGTTTTTGTTGCACATTTTCGAAAATTATGTAATAATATTTACGAGGTGGAAAAAAATGGCAAAAGATGAAAGAAATTATACTAAAAACTTTAAACAATTAAATATGTATAGTTACATAATTATGGTTCTACTCCTTGTTGCAATAATTCTTGGTTTTGTTAATGCTTGTAGTAGAGGAGAAGATAATGACTATGATGTATCAATGATGCATACTGTTGGAGTTGCTGATGTTCTTGATATGTTTGAAGATACTGACAGTACTTATGTCCTTTATATAGGTCGTGAAACATGTACAGTATGTCATGAATTATTACCAACATTACAAGAAGCGCAAATTAATAATAATTATATAACTCAGTATTTAGATATTTCTCTAGTTGATCGCAGCGGAGCAAACTGGAAAGAACTCGTAGAACTTCTTGATATGGAAACCACAACAACCGTTGATGAAGAAGGAGTTGGAGAAAAAGTAACTGATACATTTGGTAATTTTATTAATGATTATGGTTTTACTCCATGTGTGATAATTATACAAGATGGCAAGCAAGCCGGAGGGTTCTTTGGTAGTTACTCATTAACGGCTTTTGAAGATTGGTTAGATAATTATGGAATTTAAAAAAGGAAAAACTAATTTCCTTTTTTTAATCCACAAAATCCTCAATTTCTGTTTTAGTTTTATGTGGTTCATCAAAATATAGGTTAGGGTAGTTTTGTTGTCTTAATACTTCATAAACCATAATAGCTACAGTATTTGATAAATTTAGAGCCCTAACATTATCACTCATAGGTAGTCTAATACAATTATCAAGGTGAGGTTTCAAAATGTTTTTTGGTATTCCTGTAGATTCTTTACCAAATACTAAATAAATATTTTCATCTTTATCACTAAAATCAAATTTCATCGGGGGTTTATGCCCATATCTAGTTAAAAAGTAAAATTTACCATATGGATTCTTACTTAAAAAATCTTCATAATTTTCATAAACAAACCATTTTAATTTATCAATATAATTAACACCACTACGAATCAAATGTTTATCATCTACTTCAAAACCTAATGGTTTAATTAAGTGTAACACGGCATTAGTAGCAACACAAGTCCGCATTATATTACCGGTATTTTGAGGAATTTCTGGTTCAAATAAAACTACATTTATCATATTTTACTCCCTTAAAAAAAGGTCTTTATTGACCTTCGTATTCATATATATCTAATAACTTTTGTAAGTCCCCAGAATTAATCATGTTATCATCATCTCTTTCAACTACATATACAAGTTCACCATCTTGATAATATAAAATTGTTGGTATTTTATCTATTTCATCAGTATTAAATGCATTATTGATTCTTGTAATATAATTATCTTGTTCCATAATATCTAATACATTCAAATAATAAAATACATCATTTAACTTATAATCATCAATTATCCCTTTTATACTTTCTTCAAGAGCATAAGTCTCAGCATCTCCAGTATAAGTAATTAATACAAAATAACCACTTTGAGGTGCTTCAGCAAGAATTTGACTTACTTCATCTAAATTTTTAATTTCTAAACTAACAGTATCAGTTGTTAGTAAATAACTATTAGTTATTTGTTCTTCTTTTCTTACTTGATTAACCCGATATATGTAAATCACAATAAGTATTACAGCAAGTACCACTCCGATAATAATGTAAATTGTTTTTGGAGTAATCGTTTGAGTTGCATTTTTTACTTCTTTTGTTTCATTTGTTGTTTTTTTATCAGCCATTTTATAACCTACCTTCCATTAATATATTATCATAAATTTTAAAAATTTAATAGACTTTTTTTTATACTTCTTCATCATTTTTCTCTAATTTTACTAAAACTTCTCTTGGTTTCGATCCGTTTTGTGGACCAACAATACCACGAGATTCCAGTAAATCCATAAGTCTTGCAGCTCTATTATAACCAAATCTAAATCTTCTTTGAATTAAGGAAGCACTGATTTTTCCTGTTTGAATTGCAAATTCCACAACTTCATTATAAGCCGCATCATCTTCTCCCGCATAAGAATTTGTTGAACCACTAGAAGTATTTGTACTTACATTTTCAAAATCTTCATTATACTTGACAGTTGCTTGACTCTTACAATAATCAATCAATCTTTTTATTTCATCATCATTGATAAAACAACCTTGAATTCTTGTTGGAGCACTATCTCCCATAGGGAAGTATAACATATCACCTTTACCAAGTAATTTTTCAGCTCCTGGTTGATCAAGAATAGTCCGTGAATCTATTTGACTAGAAACCGCAAATGAGATACGTGATGGAATATTATTTTTAATTAAACCTGTTATAACATCTGTTGATGGTCTTTGAGTTGCAACTATCAAGTGAATTCCTGCAGCTCTAGCAAGTTGTGTAATTCTTGTAATAGAATCTTCAACTTCTTTAGAGGCAACAAGCATTAAATCAGCAAGTTCATCGATAATTACCACAATATATGGCATCTTAGCTTGAGGACTATCAGGATGTTTTTTATTTTCTTTTTCGATTAATTCATTATATCCAGAAATGTTTTTAACTTCACATTCACTAAACAAAGTAAATCTTTTATCCATTTCAGATACTACTTGTTGTAGTGTTAAACTAGCTTTTTTAGGATCACTTACTACCGGACATAGTAGGTGAGGAATCCCATTATAATTAGTAAGTTCCACTTTTTTAGGGTCAACTAATACTAGTTTTACTTCATTAGGTTTATAACGCATTAGGATTGATGCAATAATACCATTGATGCATACTGATTTACCTGATCCAGTAGATCCAGCAACAAGTAAGTGAGGCATTTTAGTTAAATCCATAACTTTTGGTGTACCCATAATATCTTTACCTAAAGCCGCACAAATCTTCGCATCACTTTTTAAATTTTGTGGAGACTCTAATACTTCTCTTAGGGTAACACTACTAATTGTAGGGTTAGGAATTTCTACCCCAATAGTACTTTTGCCAGGAATTGGTGCTTGAATAATAACATCTTTCGCAGCTAAGGCTAGGGCTATTTCTTTATTAATATTAACAATCCGACTTACCTTTGTTCCTGCTGGAACAGTAAGTTCATATTCTGTAACTGCAGGTCCGATATGTATTTCAACAACTTTAGCATTTACTCCAAAATCTCTAAGTACTCGCTCAAGTATTTCTTTATTGCTTTTAGTAAATTCTGTTGAATTGATCTTTTTTTGTTTTATTGGATCAAAAATTTCATTAAACTTAGGAAGCGTGTATGTTGTACTTTCATAAATATCTTCTTGCCTTTTTTTAGGTTCCAAAGATTCTTGTTCAATTGGTTTTTGTTTTAACTCATCCATACTTGTAATAACAATTTTATCTTGCTTAGGTTCTTCTTTTACTTCTTCATTACTATTTGTAGTTATTACTTCATCACTACTAACTTCTTTCTTTTCTTTTTTCTTATGTTTAAATATTCCAAATATCTTACTAAATATATTTGATAAATTAACATTAAATGTTAAAACTGCTGCAAAAATACCTAAAATAACTAATATTACGATTGAACCAGTTTTACCAAATAAACTATATAAAAGAGTAATAAATGTTGCTCCGATAAAACCTCCACCAATTACTACAGATGTTGTCCCACTAGTCTCTAAGGCATTATTTGCAGAAATACTAGAAATCCTTTCCATAAAATTATTATATGTTTCACTAAAAATATCTCCAGGACTATCCGCTAAATTCAAAAACTCAAAATGACTAGCTACTAAAATTATAATAAATATTAAATAAAGCCCAATTAACTTTCCACTAGTAAATTTTGGCATCTTTCTTTTATATAACATATATATACCTAAGATTATTGTAAATATTAAAATAACTATCCACCAAGAACCCGCCAAAAACATAGCAAATTTCTTTATTAGTGAACCAACAAATCCAAAACCAAACCCAATTATACCTATTAATATAAGGATAAGGCCAATAAGTTCAACACTATAACTACTTGTGGCACTACTTTCTTTTGATTTCTTTTTCTTTGCCATTTTTATCACCCTAATTAATTATACCTTAATATTACTAATTTTTCAATTTATTTAAGTAGTTCACCCATACTACTTTTTTAAAAGTTCATAGTATAATGTAGGGAGGAAATAAAAATGTTATTTGATGATAATTTAGGATTTATGGCTTATAATTTATATCCAAATATGATGAATAATAAAAATACAACTAATAGTAATGACTTAGTTTCAGTTGATGAAGGTTTTTTTAGAGGAAATATGTTCAAAAACGAATATAAACCTTATAAAAATTATACTTATAAAAAAATAGTGCCAAAAACTAAAAAAGAAGAATTATTATTGGAAATAATGGAATTATCTTTTGTTATTAATGATTTAAATTTATATTTAGATTTATATCCTACAGATAAGGAAATGTTAGAAAAATTTAACAAATTAGTAGAAATCTCATGTCAAAAAGAAATCGAATATGTTAAAGCATATGGCCCTCTTGAAGTTATTGATAGCAATTCCAAAACTAATTTTGATTGGATAAAAAATCCATGGCCTTGGGAAAGAGAGGATGATACAAAATATGTTTAAGTATGTAAAACATTTAGCATATCCAGTAAATATCACTAAAAAAGATTTAAAAATGGCTAAATTAATAGTTACTCAATTTGGTGGTCCCGCTGGAGAACTTGGAGCATGTCTTAGATATTTTTCTCAAAAATTTACTATGCCAGATGAAATGGGAAGAGCACTGCTTAATGATATAGCTACTGAAGAAATGGGACATATGGAAATGGTTTCTACAATGGTTTATCAACTTATGAAAAATGCTACAGTTGATGAAATTAAAGCGGCTGGCTTAGAACAATATTATACGGAACATAATAAAGGGGTATATCCACAAGATGCCAATGGAGTACCATTTGATGCTAAAACTTTTGCAGTAACTGCTGATCCTCTTACAGATTTATCAGAAGATATGGCAGCAGAACAAAAAGCCAGAAGTGCTTATGAAAACTTAATAGATTTGGCAACAGATCCAGCAGTAATAGAACCACTTTTATTTTTACGTCAAAGAGAAGTTGTACATTTTAATAGGTTTAAGGCATTATATGATTATTATGAAAAATTAGGTTATTAAATCAAGTGTAAAAGCTTGATTTTTTTAAATATTATAAAACATGTTAAAAAATGTTGAATACTTTAAAAGTATAAAGAGAACTTAATAATGAAATTTTACTAATTTTTAAAATTGAAGCACTTTTTGTTAATTTTTTTGAAAATTTAGTTATTTTTTTGCAAAAAACGACTTTAATTTTAAAAATTGGTCATTTGCATTATATAAATATTTATGCTAGCATAGGTAAATCACAACAAAAAAAGGATGGTGAAATCATGAATTATTTAAAAAAAATTGAAGAATTAATTGTTGAAAACGAAGCTGGGAAGAAATCAGTTGTTCTAAGAGATAACTCTAATACTTTACTTACTTATTGGAATATAGGTAAGCTTATAGTTGAAGCCCAAGGTGGTGATGCAAGAGCAAAGTATGGAGATAACTTAATTAGTGAATGGGGAAGGAAATTAAGTGAAAAATATGGTAAGGGATATAATAAGAGTAATCTATCCAGAGCACGAACATTTTATTTATATTTTCCAATTGTTGCCGCAGTGCGGCAACAATTAACTTGGACTCATTATAGATTGATTTTGCCGTTAAAAAACGAAAACGAAAGAAACTACTATATCAATCTAGTAATACTAAATAATTTATCTTCTAGAGAATTACAAAGAGAAATAAAAAACAAAGCTTTTGATAGATTATCTTATGCTGATAAAGAACATATTGAAATTATTAGTGATACTAATAATACTACACTTTCAATTAAAGATATGATAAAAGACCCGATTATTTTAAAATCAGATAATACAATAAATAAAATAGATGAACAAGCAATTCATAAATATATCATATCTTTACTTGAAGATAAATTTTTAGAATTAGGAACTGGTTTTGCGTTAATTGGTCATGAATATAAAATACATTTGGATAATAAGACTTATAAAATCGATTTGTTATTTTTTAACTATTTAATAAATGCTTTTGTAGTAGTTGAAGTTAAAATAAGAGAACTCAAACACTATGATATATCTCAATTAGAGTTTTATGTAAATTATGTAGATAAAAACATAAAAAGAAATGTTCATAATAAAACAATTGGTATATTAATAGTTAAGAAAAAGAACAAATTTGTAATTGAATATACTACAAGTGATGATATTTTAATTACTACTTATGCACTAAATTAAATGGAGGGATTATGAATTATTTAAAGGAATTAATTGTTGAAAATGAAGCTAGAAAAAAAGCAGATGCTTTAAAAGATAACTCAAATACATTACTTACTTATTGGAATATAGGTAAGCTTATAGTTGAAGCATAATGTGGTGATGCAAGAGCTAAGTATGGAGATAATCTAATTAATGACTGGGGTAAGAAGTTAAGTTTAAAATATGGTAAAAATTATGGTGTAAGAACTTTGCAAAGGATGAGACAATTATTTTTATTGTTTCCAAAAGTGTCCACACTGTGGACGAAATTAAATTGGTCTCATTACAAATTAATTTTATCAATAAAAAACGAAAATGAGAGGAACTATTACATTAATTTGGCAATTTTAAATAATTTATCAGTAAGAGAATTACAAAGAGAAATAAAAAATAAGGCCTTCGATAGATTATCTTATGTTGATAAAAACAATATTGAAATTATTAGTGATAATAATACTACACTTTCAATTAAAGATATGATAAAAGATCCGATTGTTTTAAAATCAGATAAAAATATGAATAAAATTGATGAACAAGCAATTCATAAATATATCATATCTTTGCTTGAAGATAAATTCCTAGAATTAGGAACTGGTTTTGCACTAATGGGTCATGAATATAAAATACATATAGATAATAAGACATATAAAATAGATTTGTTATTCTTTAATTATAAATTAAATGCTTTTGTAGTAGTAGAAGTTAAAACTAGAAAAGTAAAACATACAGATATAGGACAATTAAATTTTTATGTGATTTTTGTAGAAGATAATATAAAAGAAATTAATCATAATAAAACAATAGGATTATTAATAGTTAAAGAAAATGATAAATACATTATTAAATATATTACAAGTGATGATATTTTAGTTACTACTTATGCTTTGAATTAAATGGAGGATTATATGAATTATTTAAAAAATATTGAAGAGTTAATTGTTGAAAATGAGGCAAATAAAAAGCAAATGCTCTAAGAAATAACTCTAGTACTTTACTTACTTATTGGAATATAGGTAAGCTTATAGTTGAAGCACAAGGTGGTGATGCAAGAGCAAAGTATGGAGATAATTTAATTAATGACTGGGGTAGGAAATTAAGCTTAAAATATGGTAAAAAATATGATAGGCCGTCTTTAAGAAGAGCTAGAATGTTTTATTTGCAATTTTCAATTTGTGGCTCACTGAGCCACAAATTGAGTTGGACTCATTATCGTTATATTTTACCGATAAAAAATCCAAACGCAAGAAACTACTACATTAATTTAGTAATACTAAATAATCTATCAGTAAGAGAGTTAAGAAAAGAAATAAAAAATAAAGCTTTTGATAGATTATCTTATGTTGATAAAAATAATATTGAAATTATTATTGATACTAATAACACTACACTTTCAATTAAAGATATGATAAAAGACTCTATTATTTTTCAAAAAAACATCTGACACTTGACATTTTAAACACTTTGTATTATTATCTATTAGTGCGAAAAAAGGGTGAGTTTTATGGATAAAATAATAAATATTGCAGTTGTTGCTCATGTTGATGCTGGTAAATCAACATTAGTTGATGGTTTGCTTCGCCAAAGTGGAGTGTTTCGTGAAAATGAAGAATTAGTAGATTGTGTTATGGATAGCGGTGACTTAGAAAAAGAAAGAGGTATTACTATCACCGCTAAAAACTGTGCTATTAAATATAAAGATTATAAGATTAATATAGTTGATACTCCAGGACATGCTGATTTTTCTTCAGAAATCGAGCGAATTATTAAAACAGTTGATACAGTTATTTTACTAGTAGATTCTGCTGAAGGACCAATGCCTCAGACAAGATTTGTTTTAAGTGTTGCCTTAAAAAACAATTTAAATCCTATTCTTTTTATCAATAAGATTGATAAGAAGGATGAAAGAGCTCTAGAAGTAGTAGATATGACATTTAATCTATTTATGGAACTTGGGGCAACTGATCGCCAACTTGATTTTCCAATTCTTTATGGTAGTGCTAGAAATGGCTATGCTGTATATAATATGGGAGATGAAGGTATTGATTTAACACCTTTATTTGAAACTATTATTAACAACACCAAACCTTTTGAAGGTAATGCCAATGATCCTTTACAAATGCAAATTAGTCAACTTGCTTATGATGATTATATTGGTAGACTTGGAATTGGTAGAATTAATAAAGGAAAAATAAGTGTTGGAGAAACTGTTGCAATTGCTAAAAATGATGGAACTAAAGAAAACTTTAGAATAACTAAATTGTTTGTCAATGAAGGTATTAAAAGGGTAGAAGTTAATACAGCTTATTTTGGTGATATTGTAACTGTTGCTGGTTGCTCACATATTTCAATCGGCGATACCATATGTGATAAAGATCATATCGATCCACTTCCAAAGATTGAAATTGAAGAACCAACTTTATCAATGAACTTCTTAGTAAATGATTCACCTTTTGCTGGTGAAAGCGGTAAATATTTAACTAATAGACACTTGCATGATAGATTAATGCGGGAACTTGAAACTAATGTTGGATTAAAAGTTGAAAACCTACCAAATTCTGATGGCTTTAAAGTTAGTGGTCGTGGTGAACTACACTTATCAATCCTACTTGAAAACATGCGTCGTGAAGGTTATGAATTATCCGTATCTAAACCAGAAGTTATCTTTAAAGAAGAAAATGGTGTAAAATTAGAACCGTATGAAAAAGTAATTATCAATGTTCCAGATGAATATAGTGGTACAGTAATTAATGCCCTAAATGAAAGAAAAGGGACAATGCTTTGTATGACTCCAGGGGAAGCTAACTATACTCATCTAGAATACTCGGTACCAACTCGTGGACTTATTGGTTATCGTGGTTCATTTATAACTGAAACTAAGGGTGAAGGAATCATGGTTCGTTCTTTTGATTCTTATGGCCCCTATGCGGGTTCTATTCAAGGTAGAAAAAATGGTGTATTAGTATCAATGGAAAACGGTACAACTTTTGGTTACTCACTATTTAACTTAAGTAGTAGAGGTACAATGATAGTTGATCCATCAACTCCAGTTTATGTTGGAGAAATTATTGGAATTTGTAATAAAGAAGGAGATTTAAATGTCAATCCTTGTAAAAATAAAGAATTAACTAATACTCGTAGTGCTCATGCTGATGAAGCAATTACTCTTAACAAAGCCAAAAAATTTACTCTAGAAGAAGCCCTTGAATTTATTGAAGATGATGAATATATTGAAATAACACCAACTGAAATAAGACTTCGCAAAAAATATCTAGACCCAAAAGTTAGATATCGCATGGAAAGACATTGATTTTGTAAAATAAATTAGAAAATCGTAATGATTTTCTTTTTTTTATTAAAGTTTTGTGTTAGAATTAAGTTAGGGTGAAGCTATGAAAAAGAAAATAGACTTTGATAAAATAACTAAATTTGTAAAAAAGAAAAATTTCTTAATTGCCTGTTGTGTTTTAGTTTTAACAATTGGAACTCTTGGTTATTCTTATGGTGCTTTCTTTTCCGTAAAAACTAATAGTGCTAATCAAACAGTAACTACTGGAACACTTAATGTATCATATACTAATGCATCAACTTCCATGGATAAAGGTCAAATGCAGTCGATGTCAGATGAAATGGGATTAAATGAAACAGATAATAGTTTAATTTATATTCAAAACACTGGTTCCCTAGATTCAACATTTACTTTAACTGTTGGTTATGATATGGAAAACTTCACATCAAGAAGTGGTTATCAAGAAACAGATGAACTAACACCCCTTGATTATGTAATGGTTGCTGTTTATGAACATAGCGGTGGAGAAGATACCTTAGTTGTAGAACCAACTGCTGTTGCTGAACTGCCAATTTATGAAGTAAATAGTAGTGATTCTAGATATAATCGTTATGCTATATTATTTGATACTGTGGGTTCCACTTCTAGTGGTAATGCCACAAAAACCTATAAAGTAAAAATGTGGTTATCGGATAAAGCTATACCTGCAGCAAGCTACACTTACTTTTATTTAAATGCCGAAATTATTGCTGAAGTTGAAAATGCTAAAATGGCTTATAACTTCTCTGGAACTGTAACTGATAGCGGCGGAACTGCTTTAAATGGTGCAGTTGTATCGATTCAAAATGGTTCAGTAACAAGCCAAACAGACGCCTCTGGTAATTATACCCTAAATGGTATTTATCCAGGAACTTATAATTTAGATATAACTTATAATGGTATAACTTATAGTGGTAACTTAACAGTTGTTGAAGGTACAAGTAATTCTTTAGTAAGTAATGGAACAACCTTTAATGGTTCTGATTCAGATATCTTTAGTGTTGCAAATACTTATAAAACAACTATTGATAAAATTATATCTTTAAATGATATAGACACTTATTCAACCGAAGTATCATTTGCGAGTGGTACTACATATAACTTAGCTCCGACATACACATTTACTGGTGGCGGAACAGAAGCGGTAAGTGGTCTTAATATTAGTATTGATACAACTGCTCAAACTTATAGTTTGACATTAAATTAAAAAAAGTGATAAAAAAGTGAAAAAAGGGTTGAAAATCAATCTTTTTTTTGCTAATATTAGAATAGAGGAGGAAAGAAAATGGATAACAGAAAAAATACTATTCTATTAACAGTTATTGCAGTAGCAACTCTTTTAGTTGCGGTAGTAGGTGCAACATTTGCATACTTCACTGCACAAGGAGGTACTTCACAAACAGGTAACATTAATGTTCAAACTGAAGCAGCTGCAAGTTCATCATTTGAAATTGATGGTAGCTTAGCAATTTTAGCAAATATGGATAACTTTGCTCAAACTGGTGGATCAACTCAAGCTGATACTATTAGTGGTATTGCTAAGTTTACTGCTGGTACTGGTGGTGGTGCTCAAACTGAATTTTGCTATACAGCAACATTAGCTTGGAATGCAGCAACACCTAGTGACTTCGTTCATACTGATGATCCAGATACTGAAGCTTTAAAAGATATGACATTAACTGTTACTAAAAATACTGAATGGGATGGAGACAGTTATGGTAGTAGTGAAACTATTTGGGATGATGTAGAAATTACAACTTCAGCTGAAAGACAAAACTATTTACAAATTCCAGTTTCTGTTGCTGAAAAAACAAACTACACTCACAAAATGACAGCTACTGCTGGAGAAAGTGTTCAAGAACAAATTGTTGTAGAAGTAAGCTTTAACTGGTCTGATACAGTTGATCAAACTGCTAATGCTGGTAAAACTTTAACTGGAACATTAACATTCAATCAAGCAGTTTGTGCTTAATAGTTGATGATAAAAACGGGCTTAAAATTTAAGCTCTTTTTATTTTACACAATTTTAAAATTCTCTTAATAAAATGCAAAAAAACAGTTGATTTTATATCTATTTTTTGCTAATATTAGAATAGAGGAGGAGAGAATAGAAAATGGACAACAAAAAGAATACTGTTTTATTAACAGTTATTGCAGTAGCAACTCTTTTAGTTGCTGTAGTAGGTGCAACATTTGCATACTTCACTGCACAAGGAGGTGCAACTCAAGTTGGAAACATGGAAGTTAAAACTGAAGCAGCTGCAAGTTCATCATTTGAAATTGATGGTAGCTTAGCAATTTTAGCTAATATGGATAACTTCGCTCAAGGTAAAGGATCAACTCAAAAAGATACTATTAGTGGTCTTGCTAAATTTACTGCTGGTACTGGTACTGGTGCTCAAACTGAATTTTGCTATACAGCAACATTAGCTTGGTCTGATATGACTACTGATTTTGTTGATACTGGTGCTGAAACAGAAGATTTAACTTTAACTGTTACTAAAAATACTGGTTGGAATGGTGCAACTTATGCTACTAATACACCTATTTGGACAAATGTAAAAATCACAACTTCATCTGATAGACAAAACTATTTAAATATTCCAACAACAACTGATGGATCTGATACTGTTCATCATATGACAACTACTGCTGGACAAAGTGTTCAAGAACAAATTGTTGTAGAAATAAGCTTTAACTATTCTGCTACAGTTGATCAAACTGCTAATGCTGGTAAAACTTTAACTGGAACATTAACATTTAATCAAACAGCTTGTGCTTAATGGTTATTAATAAAAAATGGGCTTAAAATTTAAGCTCTTTTTTGTTATTGTTGATTTGATATTTACTACTTTAAAAATATTTGTTATACTTAATTTGTAAGATATGGAGTGATTTTGTGAAACAATTAAATCTCAATGGTTCAGAAGTAATAGAACTATCTATGGAAATGGAAAATATAAAATCTAATTTAGCAGATATTTTCAATAATATATATAGAGAAATAACTTTTTGTGCTAATAATTTGGTCGATGAAGAAACGGGAAAAAGTGTTTTAAATAATAATGTTGATAAATTGCGAATGAAGTGTATGGCTTGTTGTAATGCCCTAATTGTTCATTTAGGAAATATTGGAGAATTTGTTGAAGAACAAGTAAAAGAATATAGTGCATCAACTGAAGACGCTCAAAATGCTGTTACTAATTTAATTAGTAAAATAGAAAGTCTTTTAAGTGGTGTTGAATCTGGAAATATTTATGGTAACGCTTCTTCTAGTAACAGTAATCCAGCAGATTTTAAAGATCAGGTTGCCTTAGCAAATGGAAAAATAAACTATGAACAATTAGTTACTAGTCAAATTAATACACCAGAAGAATATGAAACGATGGACAAATGTTATGAATTCTTTAAAGAAAAAGGATTAAATGAAGAAGAAACTGCAGCTATTTTAGGATATATGATATATACTTCCAAATTTGATTTGACAGCTAAGAATCCAGGTTCTAGTGCAACTGGATTATTACAGTGGTTAGATGACCGTTGGCCAAGTGATTGGTCACTAGATACTCAGCTAAATTATATTTGGGATGGGCTTAATGGTAATCCCTTGGAAGCTAAAGGTATAACTACTGTCTTAGATGAAATGAATAAATGTTCAACAGTTGATGAAATATCACGGAAATTTGCAATATATTATCAAGGTAGTGGAGTATCCCTTCCAAATAATGTTGCCGCCAATTTAGGTGAAGGGGTATATTATTACTATCATAATAAGGCAACATCAAGTCAAGGTTAAGGAGGAAATATGGCAAGTATAATAGTTAAAAATGTTAGTGCAGTAAGTGAAAGTTTAGAACAAATGGCATCCTATAATCAAAAACTTTATCAAGAAGTAGAAGCAATAGGTAATGTTTGTAATAAAATTAGTAGTGCCTGGATTAGTGGGGAAAACGACTATCAAAGTACTATTGATAATTTAAACAGAATAAGAAATGATTTTGAAACAAACATTGAGCCAGTTTTATCCCAATTTGTTAAAACCATGAATACTTATTTAATAGAAACTCAAAAAGTAGCTAATAGGGGGAATAATTAAATATGAAAATTGAAATAGAAGAAGTAAATAGACTTTTATTAAGAAACAATGAAATCATGGGAGAATTAAAAACAACTTTTACGAACCTTAATACTGAACTTCAAGATATTTGTAATTTAATTAAATCATCTGGACTAAATGAAGCTAATGCCAAGTTTACTGCTTATACAGAAGATGTAAATACTAGATTACAAGATAACTTAAATAAAATAGCAACGTTTTTAGATAATCAAATTAAAGAATATGACACAACAAATATGGATGCTGCTCAAAACTTAGAAATATTAGAAGATTCTTTAACTTTTGATAATATATAGGAGGTTATATGGCAAATACAGTTTATGATATAAATATTAGTGCTGATGATGCAAAAGCAAAATTAGAAGAATTATCTTTAAGTACTAAAACTTTAAGAGAAAATTCAAGTAGTATAGAATATATTTATAGTTCAATTCAAAATAATTGGGAAGTAAATGATGCAAATAGTGATATAGCTAGTACATTAAAAGAAGTTAATAAATGTATTGTTGATATAAATGAAGTTATCGCTCCAGTTTTAGATGAGTTTAAAAATACTTTAGAAATATTAATATTAGCTCATCAAGAAACTGCAAGTAAAGAAATAGATGTGTAATTTTTTCATGGCAAAAATTTAGGGCTTTTTTTTGTAAAAAAAGTATGTTATAATAAAATTGCAAATTTAAGTGGGCAGAAAATCCCACTTTTATTATTAGTTATGGAGGTGCTTATGGATAGTAAGTTGACAAAGTTAAAACATGATTTGCAAGAAGTATTAGATAAGGAAGAAATTATTGTGGATGATGTTGTTTATGAGAAAAAAGGAAAGTTTAATTTTCTAACTATCACCTTAGATAAAATCGGTGGTATAGATTTGGAAACTATCGTTGATGCTACAAAGATTGTTGACAAAGTTGTTGATAAGGCTAACATAACTGATGATTCCTATATAATGGATGTAGTAAGTAAGGAAAGAGGTTAAAACATGAATAGTAAAGAATTGATTAAAGCCCTAGATAATTTAGTGGCAGAAAAAAATATTAGTCCTGATGTTGTATTTGAAGCATTACAGTTAGCTTTGCAAACAGCTTATAAGAAAAACTTTAATTCTAAAACTAATGTTAAAGTGGATATTAACAGAGAAACTGGAGAAATTAAAGTTTATTCTTATTTAGTAGTAGTAGATGATTATGATGATGGAGAAGACATTGAAGATGAAGAAGGTAATATTAAGCATGTTGAACCAACTATTAATAGGGATGCTCAAATATTACTAGAGGATGCCAAAAAGTTAGTTCCGGGCATAAAGGTTGGAGAAACAATAGAGCGTGAAGTTACTCCAGCAGACTTTGGTCGTGTTGCTGCTGGTACTGCTAAACAAGTCGTAATGCAAAAAATAAGAGAAGCCGAAAAGGAAAGTATTATCGATGAATTTGCGGATAAACAAGATGAATTAATGCTTGGAATGGTAGCTTTAGAAGATCAAAAAAATTATTATATTGATTTAGGAAGAACTAGAGGAATACTACCAAAATCAGAAATTATTCCTGGTGAAAAAATAGTAATGGGTTCTAATATTAGAGTATATGTTACTAAAGTAATTAATGGACCAAAGGGACCAGTAATTAAATTATCCAGAAAGAATTTTGGTTTTGTTAAAAGATTATTTGAACATGAAATACCTGAAATAGCAAATGGCACAATAATTATAAATCGTGTTGTTCGTGAAGCGGGAATTCGCTCTAAAGTTGCTGTTTCATCAATTAATGAAAGAATTGATCCAATTGGTTCATGTATTGGGGAAAAAGGAACACGTATTGCAGGTATACTAAAAGAATTGAATGGTGAAAAAGTAGATGTAGTGCTATATAATGATGATCCAGTTGAATTTATTAAGAGTGCTATGACACCAGCTAAAAATGTTATTGTAAGTATTCCAGATTCTTCTAAACATAATGCTTTAGTAATAGTTCCAGAAGTTGAAAAGAAACTTGCTATTGGTAAAAGTGGAAGCAATATTAAACTTGCCAGTCGTCTTACAAAATATACTTTAGAACTTACAACTATGGAAGAAATAAATAAACAAGGAAATAGCAATGAATAAAAAAATACCAATACGCACGTGTGTTGTAACACGTGAGTCACTTCCTAAAAAAGAACTTATAAGAGTAGTAAGAGATAAATCTGGTAATGTAATAATAGATGAATCTGGTAAACAAAATGGTCGTGGTGCTTATCTAAAAAGAGATTTAGATGTAATAAAAAAAGCTAAAAAAAGTAAAATATTAGAAAGAGCTCTAGGAGTAAATATTCCAGATAGTTTATATGAGGATTTAGAGAGTATGATAAAATAAAAAATAAAAACGAGAAAGGGTGATTATATGACAGTTAAAGATTATGCCAAAGATGTAAATTTATCAGTTGCAGAAATTTTAAAAAAATGTAAGGAATTAGCTATTAATGTAAATAGTGGAGACGACTTTCTAACTGATGATGATATCATCATGTTAGATAATCTAATCAATTTAATTTCTACTGATGAAGAAACAACATTTGAAGAAGAAGATGTAATTGATGATAAAGTAGATGAAATACTTGATTCTAGTTCTTTTGATAAAGAAATAAAAGAAAGTATAACTAAAGAAAAATTAAAGAAGAAAGATAATAAAGATAATAAAAATGACTTTAATATGCTAAAAAAAGAAATGTATAAGCATAAAAATAAGTTGATGAGTAATACAAGTACTGATACCTCAATTGTTTTATATAAACAAAACATGACTGTTGGTGAGCTTGCAAATGCCCTAAATGTTAGTGGTACTGATATAATAAAAAAATTAATTGGCATGGGTTTAATGGTTAGTATTAATGAACCCCTAGAATTTGAAAATGCAGAAATATTAGCTTTAGATTATGGTAAAACTCTAAAAAGAGAAGAAACTCAAGATGTTGCAAATTTTGAAGAATATGAAATAATAGATAATGAAGAAAATTTAGTTAAAAGACCTCCGATAGTTACAATTATGGGACATGTTGATCATGGTAAGACAACACTTCTTGATTATATTAGACATACTCATGTTGTGACACAAGAATTCGGTGGTATTACTCAACATATTGGGGCATATCAAACAATGTATAATGGCGAACTTATAACATTTATTGATACTCCTGGTCATGCGGCATTTACGGAAATGCGTGCACGTGGTGCTAGTATAACAGATATAGTAATCATTATTGTTGCAGCAGATGATGGAGTTATGCCTCAGACAAAAGAAGCAATAGATCATGCAAAAGCTGCAAATGTACCAATTATAGTTGCCGTTAATAAAATAGATAAAAAAGATGCTAATATAGATAGAGTATTAACAGAAATGAATGAAGCAGGTATTACCCCAGAAGCTTGGGGAGGAGATACACCATTTATTAATATTTCTGCTCATACTGGTGAAGGTATTGATTTACTACTTGAAACAATACTTACAGTTGCTGAAATATCTAATCTAAAAGCAAATCCTAATCGTTATGCATCTGGTGCTGTAATTGAATCTCGCGTTGATAAAAACATCGGTGGAGTTGCATCTTTCTTAATTCAAAATGGTACTCTACGTATTGGAGATCCAATAGTAGTTGGTACTTCTTATGCAAAGGTGCGGACTATGAAAAATGACCGCGGAGAATCAATTGTTGAAGCGGGACCTTCAACTCCAGTAGAAATTACAGGTTTAACTAAAAATCCATCTGCGGGAGATAAGTTTATGGCTTTTGAAACTGAAGCAGAAGCTAAAAGTATAGCTGAAAAAAGAGAAAGACTTGTTAAACTTAATGAAAGTAAACAAAAAGGTGTTTCTCTAGATGATTTATTTAATAACATTAATGCTGGTGATAAAGAAATAAATGTTTTACTTAAAGCTGATGTCCGTGGGTCTGAAGAAGCGGTTCGTTCATCTTTAGAAAAAATAACTACTAAAGATGTCAAAGTAAATGTTATTCGTAGTGGTATCGGTGCTATTAGTGAATCAGATGTAATTCTAGCAAGTGCATCAAATGCTATAATCATTGGCTTTAATGTTGTAGCTAGCACAAATGCTAAAGAACTAGCTAAAGATAAAAACATTGAAATAAGACTTTATACCATTATCTATAAATTAGTTGAAGATGTTGAATCAGCTATTAATGGCCTACTTGACCCAGTATATGAAGAAAAAGTCCTAGGTTCTGCAGAAATCAGAAAAATATTTAAATTCTCTAAAATTGGTAATATCGCTGGTGTTTATGTAACTGATGGTCTAATTAAAAGTAATGCTTTAGCTCGTGTTATTCGTGATGGTATAATTATTGCTAGTGATGATTCTATAAAATCACTACAAAGAGAAAAAGATAGTGTTAAAGAAGTTAAAAAAGGTTATGAATGTGGTATAACTTTAGATAAGTTTAATGACTTTAAAGAAGGAGACATTATTGAAGCTTACGAAATGGTTGAGGTACCACATGAAAAATAAAAAAATAAAAAGACTAGAATCAGATATCTTAAGATATTTAAGTGATATAATAGCAAATGAGGCAAATGATGAACTTCTAAAAACTCTTACAATAACTGCCATAGATTTATCTACAGACTTAAGTTATTGTAAGGTCTATTATACTTCTTTATCTGATTTAGATAAAAAAGCATTAGATAAAGAAGTAAATGAAGCATCATCATTCCTAAGAGGAAAATTGAGTGACGCGTTAGATATTAGACATACACCAATATTAAAATTTATCTATGATGAATCACTTAATTATGAAAAAAGAATTGAGGAAATTATTGATTCATTAAATTAAAGGGGGGAAAATTATGCTTAAAATAATTACTGATCAAATACCAGAAAAAGATTATAATACTATGTATCAAACATATTATAAATTCTTTTTATCAATGGATGGCTTCCTAGCAGATAAAATATTTAAAAACTCACCAAAAAATCCTATTAGAAAATCTGCATTTAATGCTCTAGATTCCATCCATAATGATAATACAGCTTTCTATTTATATTATCTTTATGATAAACTAATATCTTTTGGTAGAATTTATCATCATGATAATATCTTACATCTTGGTGAAATGCTTTTCACCCAAGATGAAGATAAAGCATTTGTAATTGATTTAATACTCCAAGAATTAGAATTATTTGCTAATTCCAATAATTATACAACTTTAGAAATAGAAATACCTAAAGGTAATAGTGATCTTATAAATCTAGCTTTAAATCAAGGTTATGATTTTGTCAAAGAAAATCCTGAAACAGCAGCTATATTTAAAACCTATGTATTATATAAGGACATTTATGAACGGACTAATAGTAGTAAACAAAGAAGAGGGTAAAACCAGTAGAGATATAGTTAATTCACTTAACCATATCTTTAATACTAAAAAAATAGGGCATACAGGTACTCTTGATCCCATAGCTAGTGGTGTTTTAGTATGTGTAATAGGCAAATACACAAAACTAGTAAATCTTCTTACTAGTGATGCAAAAGAATATATTGCAGAAATTAAACTTGGAATAAAAACAGATACTCTAGATATTACAGGTAATGTTATATCTACAAACACTTTTAATATAACAAATTCTGATATATTAAAAGTATTTGATACATTCCCAAAAACATACTTACAAACGGTACCTCTATATTCTTCAGTTCATGTGAATGGCAAAAGACTATATGAATATGCGCGGGATAATACTAAAGTTACTTTACCTAAAAGAAAAGTTTCAATTTATAATCTAGAACTAATATCTTTTAATAAAGATATAATTACTTTTAAAACTAAAGTATCCAAAGGTACTTACATTCGTTCATTAATTGAAGATATATGTTCTAATTTAAACACTTGTGGCACAATGAATAACTTAATTAGAACAAAACAAGGTAATTTTTCTATTACTAATTCTTATACTCTAGAAGATATAAAAAATAATAATTATAAACTACTCAATATAAAAGAATTCCTAGATTACCCCGTAATAGAATTACCAGATACTTTAATTAATAAAGTATTAAATGGTAATTCTATTACCAATACTTTCAATATAACTAACAAAGTTATATTTACTTATAAACAAAAAGATATAGCTATATACGAAGTAAATAACCAAGACTTAAAACCTTATATTATGTTTTAAGTCTTTTTTGAGGTTCCAAATTGGAACCTCATATATTTAACAAAGTAATAATAAATCATAATTTATTTATTCCTAAGGTTTCAAATTGAAACCCTAGAAACTTTAAACTTAAAATAAATTTTAATTGCGGTCCCAGTTTGGGACCGCAATAGTTTTATAATAACTAATTTTTCACTAAACTTGAAGTTTCAATTTGAAACATCAAATTTAATAGTATTAGATCATTATCTTTTTTTGGTCCCAAGTTGGGACTAAAAAATAATATGTAATTAATAATAATTTATTGTATTCAAGGTTCCAAGCTGGAACCTTGAAAGGTAGAGGTCATAACATAAAATATTTATCTTATGTTTTTACTGAGCAAGGAGTAGCAATGCTTTCTAGTGTATTGCACACTGAAAACGCAGTAAAAGTTAGCATTCAAATAATTAATGTTTTTGTTGCCATGCGAAAATATATTTCTTCTAATCTTTTAAATCAAAACTATATTAATAGTTTAGTATTAGAAAATCAAAAAATGATTTTAACAGATCATAACTTAGTAATTGAAAATAAAGAAAAGATTAAAGCTTTGGAAGAAACATTTAAACAATTTGAAGAAAAGAAAAAAGTAAGTGATAATTTTTGATGGCCAAATATATGATTCTTATTCTAAAATATTAGATATATTTAAAGAAGCTAAAACTAAATTAACATAATAGATTCTTATGCCGATAATACTATGTTGAATATGATATCTAGATTAAATGTTAATGTATTATTAATTACAGGACCTAAATTATTAACCCAACAAGATATTAATACATATAATCAGCAATATAATAATTTAACAGTTAAATATAATACTACATTTTGTGATTATATTTTATATTAGATGATAGTATTGTTTATCATTGTGGTGCTAGTATTAATAGAATAGGTCATAGAACTTTTTCTATTAATTTACTTCAAGATCAAGAAATAATTGATTTATTGATTAATAAAGTAAATAGTATTACTTAATATATTTACAAATAATAAACTTATATGATATAATGATGTTAGAAAAAGATATGATTAAGTCAATAAAAAAGACTTAAAACTCATTTAAGTCTTTCCTAAGTTAAGCGATTACTTTATCTTTGATAACAGACTTATCATATCTTTTTCTAACATCAGTTTGATAAAGAATATAATCAATGCTAGTTTCATAGAAATTAGCAATCTTAATCAAAATATCTTTAGTAAGTAAAGTATGACCAGTTTCAAAGTAACTATAATTTCTTTGGGTAATCCCTAAAGCTTTAGCTACTTCTCTTTGCATTAGGTCATTACTTTCTCTTAACTCTCTAAGCCGATTAATTGCCATGTTGTCCCTCCTTTTAACAATATTATACTATAGATAAATTTTATCTATTGCTTTTTAGATAAAATTTGTCTATAATTATTATAGTAGTAGTCGTCCACTCGACAAAATTTGCAAAACTTTTATGATATACTACTAATAATTGGAGGATATATGAAGAATAAAAAGATTATTTTTGGAGTATCAATTATGTGTATAATAGTAATAAGTATTACCTTAATACTTATTACTAATAAATCTTCATCTAAAGTATTAGATAGTAATTTAGAAAATACTACAGATAATTTAGATAATAAAGCACCAGGTATGTTTGCTATAATGCTTGAAACACAGGCCGGTTCAGGTAAGTATGAACAATCCACCTCTGGTTTGTGGCCGGGCTCCGGATATATGTTTAATGAAACATTATCAACTTGTGAAAATGGTGGAATACTTACTTGGAATGAAGAAAATAGAACAGTTAATTTAAAATCCAATTTATCTGATAGATGTTATTTATATTTTGATATAGTACCACCAGATGTAACAATAAATACTAATAATAATGGAAGTTATAATCCATCTACTCCAGCATCACTTAGTTGTACTGGAGCAGATGCTATATATAATCCATTATATCAAAGAATAGAAGTATCTAGTATAGCTAATAAATATACATCATGTAATTTAACATATCAAACTCCAAGTTCTAAAACCTATCTAAATAACTACATCATAAACCTAGCTGGAACAACCCAAGGAACAGGACAAGTAGTTAATGAAAATGGATATAGATATGAAGGAAAAGATCCAAATAATTATATCTGGTTTAATAATGAATTATGGAGAATAATAGGAGTATTTGATGAAGCAACACATGGGGTAAGTGGCCAAAATTTGGTTAAGATAATTAAAGTAGATTCAATCGGAGGACTAGCATGGCATAAGTCAAATACCAATGATTGGACAGCAGCAAGTTTAATGAATTTACTAAACGGAGCATATCTAAATAGCCAAAATGGTACAGGAGGAGAATATTGCTATGGATATTCAACAACAGTTCCTGCAGGAAATTGTGATTACACAGAAACAGGAATAAATGATACATATCGCAGCATGATAGAAAATGTAACATGGCATCTTGGAGGACATTCAACTCAAAGTGCAACAGCAGAGGCCTTTTATGGCTATGAGAGAGGAACAACGGTATATAGTGGAAGACCAACAACAACTACAGGATATATAGGATTAATGTATCCAAGTGATTATGGATATAGTGTGCTTTCGAGTTCATGTGCAAGAACAACAAATTTAGATTCATATAATAAAGCAACCTGCGCCGGACAAAGTTGGTTATATGGCCAAGGATACGAATGGACAATTACTCCGTATTCGTCGTCCGGTAACTCTGTGTTCTATGTGAACTACACCGGCACCTTGCGCTCAACTTCTGCGTACTATGGCTATTCGGCCCGACCTGTCTTGTATCTAGACTCTTCTGTCTATGTAATGGACGGAAATGGATCTGTGAGTGACCCATACATAATAGGAATGTGATAAACTCATAACCTCCGCCGGCGGCATGTCCGCCACGGAGGTCGCAAGTTATCCACATAAAATATAAATAATTTATCAAAAGAAAAGAGGAAAAAAATGCAAATAGGAAATATCAAAATTGAAAAAGTACAAGAAATCAAAACAAACAAAAGTTCGCTCGGGGGGGGGGGGTAAGTTTGTTAATGGAAAACAACTATTAAATGATGAAACGAGAGATTATATACTTATGATTAAAGAGAGTGGTAAATTTTATCGTGCTTATGATAATGACGCTTTAATTATAAATGTATTGATTGGTTATCAAGTACTTCCTGGATTAAGGATAGGATTCCCTGATAATGCTTTATCCAAAGTGCTTAATAGACTAGAAGAAAATAAAATTTCATATCGAGTTATAGTAAAAGGTCAAATTGAAAAAGAATATAGCTATAAAAAGTTAAATCAATATAATAAATTTGTAAATATTGCAAGAAAAACCGCAGATTTAAATAATAGATTAGATTTAATAGTAAAGAAAATTAAAAAAGCTGATGAGGAAAAAATAATGAGGATTATTGATTATTTAGAAAATGTTTAAGATTATAAGTAATGATTTTAATATTCTGAATAAATACAAAGTATTTATTATAGAATTAGATAATCTAATTGAAAATATACCTCGTAAAGATTATTTTTATAAAGATAAAATAAGAACAGTATCTAATTACATTTTAGAATTAATTCTAAAATGTAATTATGAAGAAAAAGATTTTAATATTAGCTACTATGTAGCTAATATTAAAGGAAGTATTGCTTATTTAGATTTTTTACTTGATAGATTATATGATATGAAATATATTAATAGTAAAAATCTTTATAATATAACTCTAAAGTTAATTGAAATAAATAAAATGGTAACAGGATGGTTAAATAATAAATGCAAGTAAGTTACAGTGATTTAAAACTAGTCTATGAACAAGAAGTTAGAAAGAATGTTAAAAATAGGAAAAAGATATTCAAGTTTGAGAATCAAAAACTTGAATATCTCATGCATATAAAATATGTATTAGAAAATAATTTATATAACGGTGGTAGATACAATATATTTCTAATACATAAACCAAAATTAAGGGTGGTGATGTCTCAATCAATTTATGATAAAGTAATAAATCATTATGTATCAAGATTTATACTTATGCCAAAACTTTCTAAATACTTAAATAATAGAAATTGTGCAACTAGAAAAAATATGGGTATAGATTATGCTATTAAGTTATTTAAGAAAGATGTTGAAAGTTTTAAAAAGTATGAAACATTTTACTTTTTAAAACTAGATATATCAAAATTCTTTTATAAAATAGATCATAATATTCTGTTAAATCTTATAAAAGAAGATTTAACGAGTGAAGAATATAATCTAGTAAAAGTAATACTTGATAGTACAGATAAACCATATGTTAATAAAATAATAAGTAATTTCGAAAGTAAATTAGGTAGTCCTTTACCTAAATATGATGAAGGTAAAGGACTACCTATAGGAAATATGACATCACAATTTCTAGCTATATTTTATTTATCAAAGTTGCAACACTTTATGATACATAATTTGCATTTGAAGTTCATCAATTATATGGATGATTATATAATCATCCACCAAGATAAGAAATATTTAGAATATTGTTTAAATATTTTAACTTCTAAATTATATAATGAATATAATTTAGAAGTAAATAAAAATAAAACCTATATATCATCATCTAAAAATGGTATACCATTTTTAGGGTATTATATTAAAGTTATTAATAAAAAAACTATTATTAGATTAAATAATAATAGTAAGAAAAATATTAAAAAAGGTATTAAAAGAACTAAATATTTATTTGAAAATAATATAATAGATTTTGATAAATTGTTTAGTAGTATAGAAAACTATAAACACAGTTATCCCTATGCTACAACAAATGAAGCTTACAATATTTTTAATAGATATTGGAATGGGTAATTCTTATGTAACTCCGAATTCGTCGAACAGTAACAATGTGTTCAATGTGAACAACAACGGCAACTTGAACTCAACTTCTGCGAACAATGGCTATTCGGCCCGGTAGAGCCCTAAATGTTTGATGTTTAATTGGTTAAGGCTAATTGAAAATAAGCATTAAGGACATGAATTATCCAAGAGTATAACTCTAAATAAGCTGATAGATGGAAAAGTCTACGGACTTTTCCTAGAACTATCACGGATATAAGGATTAGTTATGAATGAAAGAGTAAGTATATTAAAGAAATTATATCCAAATTATCTAATATTAATAAAAGATAAAGATAAAATAAAATTTGTTGGTATTGATAAATTAATAATAGATACATTTGGATTAAAAAAATTAAAAAATGTTAATAAATTATTATTAGATAATTTGGATATAAAAATATTAGAAGAATATGATAATAATTCTTATGAAGATTATTATTTAAAAATAAGATTAATAGAAATAATAAAAGAGTTAAAGAAAGGATTAAAAAATGAAGAAAAGAATATTAGTTGTTAGTATTATATTTTTAACTATATTTATTAGTATTATAGCTATGAGCTATAATACTAATACTCCAAAAACATTTACTCAAGATGGGGTAATTTATGCTCTAACACTTGATGGTGCTAGTGTTAATACATTTCCATCTAAAGGAATGTATAGAGTAGATGTAGAATGTAGTAATGCCAATGGTAAATGGTTATATGATGAATGGATGTTAGCTATTGAAGATATTAATGGTACTAATGCTACATGTGATATTTCATTTAATACTATTAGTACAACCTACCTAAATAATTACATTATAGGTTTATCCGGTTCAACCCAAGGAACAGGACAAGTAGTTAATGAAAATGGATATAGATATGAAGGAAAAGATCCAAATAATTATA
>UREA01000014.1 GCA_900546715.1 uncultured Mycoplasmatota bacterium
CTAAAGTAATATGTAGCAACAGGATTTTCTCCAGCATCTACTGTTACTGTTAATGTTACACTATTTGTTGTTTTAGTGGCTTGTACATTTGTAATAGATACTACATTATATAAATCAAAGTACACATAACAGGCATCTGATTTATTTGATAATAGATTTACTATACCTTCTTCTCTATTCCACCTAAGTTCCCCACCATTTTCACATCTACTTAAACTTTCATTAAATGCATAATTACCACTTGGCCATGTATTTGATGTACTTTCTTTATATGTTCCATCTTCTTGTTCTAACATTAATGTTAGAAATGAATTGGTGATTTGTTTTTTATTTGGATTATTTGAAACTAAATCATTTTTATTAGTATTATTATTTATTAATACTAATGAAATTCCAATAATTAATATCATTATTAATGTTAATGCAATTATTGTTCTTTTTTTAGTATCTAGTTTTTTCATAAAATACATCCTCTCATCAAAATATATTACTATATTGTTACTAAAATATTAACATATTTTTCAAAGAAAAACAATACTATTTCAGTAACATTTTAAACCTAGAACACATAGTAGCAAAATGGTAATATATTAGTGAGGAGTGGCAATATGGTTAATAGTCAAATAAGAATTCCAGAAGAATTATGGGATAAACTAAAAGAAATTAGTGAAAAAGAAGAAAGAAGTATAAATGCTCAACTAGTATATATTTTAAAAAAATATATTGAAGAATATGAAAAGGCTCAAGATAAAGATTGAGCCTTTTTTGTTTTAAAAAACAATACTATTTTTTAGTATTGTCTTTCTTTTCTTCCATAACTTCTTTTAGGGCTGTACCAAATGTGGCAACACCAGAAAGTTCAGCAGGAACAATTATTTTAGTTGATTTGCCATTGGCTAGATGTTCTAGAGCTTCATAACTTTTAAGCCTTAAAACTGCTTCATCAGCTTTGGCTTCTCTAATGAGTTTAATAGCATCAGCTTCTGCTTGTTTAATTTTAAGCATGGCTTCAGCTTCCCCTTCAGCTACTTTAATTTGACTCATCATTTGTGCTTCAGCTCTAAGAATTGCACTTTCTTTTTCACCTTCAGCAATTAAAATACTTGATTTCTTTTCTCCTTCCGCTTGTAAGATTTTTTCTCTTCTTTCTCTTTCTGCTCGCATTTGTTTTTCCATAGCATCTTGAATATCTCTTGGTGGCAAAATATTTTTAACTTCAACGCGGTTAACTTTAATACCCCAAGGATCAGTTGCTTCATCAAGTATTGAACGCATTTTAGAATTAATGATATCTCTACTAGTTAAAGTTTGATCAAGTTCTAATTCTCCGATAATATTTCTTAGAGTTGTTGCTGTTAAACTCTCAATAGCATTAATTGGATAATCTACTCCATAAGTATAAAGTTTAGGATCAGTTATTTGAAAATAAACAACTGTATCAATTTGCATTGTAACATTATCTTTAGTAATTACTGGTTGTGGAGCAAAATCATAAACAATTTATATTAAAGTAACTATACTAGCATTTCAAACAATAAATTGTACTTTAAAATGTAACCCATTTTGCCAGGTTGCATAATAAGAACCAAGTCGTTCAATAACATAACTTTGGGCTTGAGGAACAATTTTAATACTAAGTAAAATAACTATAGCAACAATTACTAGTATGGCAATTAATATTTCAGGCATTATTCATCCTCCTTTCTAACAACTAATTTAACACCGTCGATGGCATCAATTGTGACTTCTTCACCAACTGCTATTAATTTATCACTTATAGCACTCCAAGTTTTACCATCAACTTTTACTTCACCTATTTGGTTTTTCTTAATTTCTTCTGTAACTACTCCACGCATACCAATAACCCTATCAATATTTGTTCTTGCTCTTTGGGTTGGTAAAATCTTTTTAAGTAATGGTCTTGTTGTAAAGAGTAATATTATACCTAGAACCGCAAAGACAGTTGAGGTTATTGCACTATTATCAACAAAAAATGATAAAATCATGGCAACAATTCCACTAATTACAAACCAAATGGTTAGTAAATTTACTGTAGCTATTTCAATAATTGCCAAAACAATTACCAAAACTAACCAAAAAATCCAATCCATAATACTTCAACTCCATTTAAATTATACAATAAAATCATATGAAAAAAAAGTGCTAAATAGCACTTTTTGTAATACCTGCAGCAGTGTTACTTAAATCTATTGTAAATAGATTTACTAACTTTGCAACTGTTGGCTCATCTGTTACTTTAATAACATATTCGCCATCATCTTCGATTAATTCTTGTAAAATGACATATTCATCACTAGGTTCTTCGGTATCGGTTAAAACTACTGATAAAAAGTAATTTTTATCTTCTAGTGTTGCTTTTTCTAAAAGTAAGCAATTGACATCATTTTCTAAAGTAATCACAGTATCAACCTTCATAATTTATCTCCCTCTACTAACCATTTCTTCAACTTGTCTGTCTAAATCACCAACATCATCTAAACTTTGTTCTTGATTCTTTTTAGACATTTTTCTTTTGAAGCTGTTAATTATATTTTGTCCAAATGCTTTTAATTCAGAAGCATTTTTAGGAATATTGTTTTTATCTAAATTAGGTTCATCGTAATTATCATCTCTAAGTATATTGCCAATTGCTGCCACAGATGCCGCAGTAATTGTACCAATAACACCTGCACCTAAAAATGCTGGTCCTAAGAATGTAGCAGCTACGCTAGCTATTCCACCACCAACTAATATTTTTTTAACTGTTGGGGAAAGGATTGCTCTTCTTGTCTTTGTTACTCTCAACTTTTTACCTTCAGGAATTCTACTATTTTCCTCTACTGGTTCTCCAACTACTTCTGGAGCATTGTTAAGTTCATCTTCTAGCATTTCATCATTAACAGCTTTATTTACGTTTTCACTTATTTCTTCAAATATATCATGTTTAGGAACTGACTTTATTTCTTCTTTATTTTCTTCCAAAGCTTCTGGCAAGGCAATTGCTGGTGGTGTTGGAAGTTCATTTTCAATGCTTGGTGCTTGAGCAGTTGGTTGAACGTCTTCTACTATAGGTGCAACTTCTTCTACAACTTGAGGTGCAACTCTTTGTTCTTTTAATGTTTTAAATTCAACATTTAATACATTTTCTTCAGCACTAAATCTATTAGTTATAGAAGTTGAAGTATAATAATAACCATTTGGAAGTCTTAAAGTATTTAATTCTTTATCACAGTTTATTAAAGCATCATATTTGTAATCTGTTGCATCTTTTAACTCAAAAGTAGCATCAGGATTTAATTTTTTTAATTCATTAACTAACCAATTTAACAATCCTTCTTTAGTTTTAGTCAAAATTGGATTTTTAGCTTGTTCTTCTTTTTTGATTACTTCTTCTTTTACTTCCGCTTTTGTTGGAGCAAAAATACTATGAGTGCTATCTACTGTTTCAGAAAAACTTTCATCTTTATCATTTAAGTGAAGTTCATCTTCATTTAACATTGATTTATCACGACCAACAAATAATAAAGAATATTTATTACATAAGTTTTCAAATTCACTCTTACTCTTTACTTTATCTAAGCCATAATAAGCTATGCTATTACGCATTTCACTTATTAAACTTTCAACAGTAGCTTTATTTTCAGAATTCAAAGCTAAACTTTGTAAAACTGTTCCAAGTTCATTAATTTCTTGTAATAATGGATTTTTAAAAGCATTTAAATCAAAATTTTGCATTTTTTGATTATAATTTTCTTTTTGTTTATTAAAATAATCAACCGCTTCTAGATAAGTTTTTTCATAGATTTCTTTGGCTTCCATTAATCTAATAGTTTCACGAGTTTTCATTGCTCCAGATAAATCTTTTCTGAAATCTATAGTATTTAATTCATTTTTTATTTTAAAATATTCATCTTCATGATGTTTATAATTTTTTTCAGCAGCAATATATTCCGCAACAAAATTAAATTTACTTTTTAGGCTATCTACTAGTTCATGATATCTATTAATATTAGCTTTATCTGATAAATTAGCAAAATTATCGTTCTTAACAATATCATCTAATTTTTGAATAGATTCCATAAAGCTTTTGCTGAAACTCAAAACATCAAAAGGACTATTAGCTCTTTTTTCTAATTGAATTAAATTTTGAATTACATCTACCATATTTTGGCCTTCAATTGCCCTTATAAAATTGGTTGATTTATTAATAACAAAACCATTTTCTGATAATAAATTAAAAATTTCTTCATTCATTTTAAATCCCTCACTAGTATAATAATATCACAGATAAGTGTTAAATGCAAGAAAAAATAAGCCTAAAATTAGACTTATTCTGCTTCTTCGTTATCAATTTTAATAACTTCTTCACCTTTGTAAAAACCACATTTAGTACATGCTCTATGAGGTCTTAGGGTTGCTCCACATTTTGGGCAAGTTGTAAGGGCACCAACACTCTTTTTTAAATGAGTACGACGCATTCTTTTCTTTGTCTTACTAGTTCTTCTAAAAGGAACTGCCATATTTATTCACCACCTTTAAATATATCTTTTAACTTTGCTAATTCAGGATTTATACCATCTTCTTCATCCCGATTTAATTCCCAACCTTCACCTTTTAAGTTGATTCCTGAAGATTTAGTTAAACTAATGGGAACCTCTAGTACAATATTTTCCCACAAAAACTCAAGTTTATCAAGAGTATTTTGTTCTTTTTTATAATATTTTGCAGTTTTTTCTAGTATTTCAGCAATATCTATATCCAAATTTTTAGAAATTTCTTCTAAAGTTATTGCATCTTTTAAAATCATTTTACCTGTAGTGCGAATATTAGCTTCAATTTCATCAGATAAATTATAAAATACATCTCCCACTACATGTATATCTTCAAGTCTTATGATATCCGTATTTTCATAAAACTCTTCTGGAAATGTGATATCTTCATCTAAATGCTCCGGCAAAAAGTTTAAATTAATTTCCTTCTTCATTTGGCACCTCCAAAATTACTCTATATCTATTATCTAATTCTTTAATAACTCTTCCATCACGCATACCAATTATAACATTTCTAGTATCCTCACCATCAGATAACTCAGCATAAATGTAATCATCATTAATGCCAAAAGAATTAGTAACTTCTTCATAGCTTAATTGAAAATTACGATTAACATCATCATTAATTTTTAAACTATATGTTCTTAAAACATAACCATCTTCAGTATTAATTTGATAGATAAAATAATCTCCCATTAAAGCAATAAACAAAGCATCATCATATTCTAAATCATTACTGATACTAGAAACATTACTACTATCTAATTCATAAACAAAATATTCACTATCATTTTGGATTATTAAATAATTATCATTAATAGCTATTATATCTTGATTAGTACTAGATCCTTTTATCATTACTAATCTAGTACTACCATTTTCCATATCATATTCATAAACGCCTGCAGACACTATATAATATAATTTATTATTTTGATATAAGACCTTTTCACTTACTAAATTTTCATTTACTGTAACTACTTCTTCACTAGCAATACCACGATAACTTAAAGTATTATCTTCAACCATTATTAAAGTATCACCAGCAACAATTATATCAATATTATTACTATAAAGTGTATCTAGTTCATATAAAGTATATACTTCATCTTCACTATTATACCTAAGCTCATTAGTGGCATCTGAATAAAATACTAAATGGTTATTTCGCCAGAATAAATTATTGATAGGAAAAAATATCCTTAAACCTAAATCAAATTCTTCAAAACTGCCATTTAATCCCGCAAGTTTATAGGTTCCTTCATCATCATAATAAACTCCATAATAAGGATAAACTTCTTTATATGCATCGTCTCTTTCCTCTGGAGTATCCGTTCCTTGATTACGCATGTATTTAGCTAAATTATACATAATTATAATAACTAATATAACTCCAATTATAGCAACAATAGTAAATATTAATTTTTTTCTTCTTTCTGGTAGCACTCTAAATCACCCTTTTAAACATTTTTTCTAAATCATAACTTGAAAACCGCATTATTGAAGGTCTACCATGGCAACAATTGTAAGGATTATCACATTTAACTAAATCTTTTAATAATTTATCCATTTCTTCAAAACTTAAGTGTTCATTAGCTTTAACACTCATTTTACAAGAAACCATTTTAGCTAAACTATCTAAAAAACGATCTTTATTAAAATTTTTGCCACTCGTAATAACCAAATCAATGATACTTTTTAAGTTGTCCCCTTCAAAGTTTTTAGTAAGCCAAGTTGGATGAGCTTTTATAACTATTGTGTTAATTCCAAATTCCTCTATTTTAAATCCTAGTTCATCTAAAACACTTTTATTTTCCATAAATGTATTAAAGTCACTTGTAGATAGTTCAATAGATAAAGGAACTAACATTTCAGTTATTGTAACCTCACTATCATGAAACTTCTTCTTTATCATTTCATAATTAACTCTCTCATGGGCCGCGTGTTGATCAAGAATGTACATAGCATCCTCATCTTCCGCAATAATGTAGGTTCCATGAACTTGACCTATAGGATATAAGTTTAATGTCTTTAATTCTGTATTTTTATCTACACTTATATCTTTTTCTTCATCCCTTGGTGGTGCAAAATCTAATTTTGTTTGAATAATTGTAGTATTAGTGTTTTCTTCTACTACATATTTATATTCATCAAAATTACTCTTTACAGCATTTAAGGATTCATCAACTAAAGCATTAGGTACTAATAAATTATCATACAATGCTTTCTTAATAGTATTATATAATAATTTTTCTAAGTTTTCAATCTTACTTATCTTAATATCTTGTTTAGTTGGATGAATATTTGGATCAACTAATGTGGGATCCGTTTCAATATTTATAACTACTACTGGATAAAAGCCTTCATGTTTATAAGTATTATAAGCATCATTTATAGCTCTGTTTATTTCATTGTTTCTTACAACTCTGCCATTAACAATCGTATTTAAATGATTTCTATTTTTCTTTAAAACACTAGGTTTAGAAACAAAACCAGATATTTCAAAATCATCAGAACTAGATGCAATTTCTAACATATTACTAGATGTATTTAAACCATATATTTCATGAATACATTTAAGTAAATTACCACTACCACTAGACTTTACTACTACTCTATCATTATTAGTTAGAGTGAAGGCTATATCAGGTTTAGATAAAGCTAATTTTTCAATATATCTAATACAGTTATTAGCTTCCGTAATCTCACTTTTTAAATACTTAAGTCTTGCGGGAGTATTATAAAAAAGATTAGTAATTGTAATAGTTGTACCTATACGAGCCTGGGCATCTTCAACTATATCCATAAGGCCACCTTTAATGTGGACGTGGGTGCCAACTTCCCCACTACAGGTTAGCATATTTACTTCACTAACACTTGCAATACTAGCTAGAGCTTCACCACGAAATCCTAGAGTTTCGATAAAATATAAATCATCATCTTTATATATTTTACTAGTGGCGTGTCTAGCAAATGCAAGTTTTGCATCATCCCTATCCATACCTGAACCATCATCAATTACTTCAATTTTTTTAATTCCCCCATCTTCTAAATTAATTTTGATATGAGTTGAGCCCGCATCAATGGCATTTTCAACTAGTTCTTTTACCACTGATGCACATTTTTCAACAACCTCACCAGCAGCAATTTTATTAGCTAAGAGTTCATCCATTACTCTAATTTTCATTATTACCTCCTACTATTGATGATCTAATCTCAATTTCAGAATTATTTATAAAAATACAAGATTCACTACTAAATTTAATAAAACCAAGCCCTTTGATAACTAAATCTTCGTTATTATTTATATTTAAATTATAATTATATTCTTCTCTTTTTCTTCTTTTTTCTACTGAAATATTATTTGGTAAATACAATGTTATATTGATATCTTTATCACTTGCTAAAATATACTTTCCAATTAATAAATAATATTTACTTTTAAGTTGATATGTTATTGGTTTAATCTTTGATGCAGCTACCAATACTTTATAGTTACTTACAAATCCTGGAGCATCAATAAATGATGCAACTTCAATAAATTCTTGAGTTGTGTTTTCTTTATTACTTACAGTTATATCACTGCCAATCATCTTATTTATTAAACTACTTTTACCCATATTAGTAAGGCCACATAGTATTACCCTAGTATCTTTAGCAATATTTAATAATACATTAATATTTTCTTTTGATAGTGCACTACAAAGTATTATATCTTCATTTATTTCATATACTCTTTTAATATTTTCAACTAATTTACTTTTTATAATATTTTTAGGTATTATATCGCTTTTAGTAATAACTAAATATTTAGTATTTTTTATTTTTTTAAAGTATTTAATTACTTCACTATTAATATTTAAAAAATCTACTAAAAATAAGACTGTTCTTTTTTTATTATTAATAAACTTTATAATATTATCATTATCTTGTACTTTACCATTATTTAAATTCTCTCCATAATGTTTTAATTTAAAACAACGCATGCATAAATCATTACTTAATTTTGGAGTATAACCTAAAGCAGACTCATCAGTATCTTGTAAAGTAACACCACAACCTAAACACTTTTTAGTCATAATATTCACCTGCGACCAAAATGTTTTCACGAGCAAATTTCTTTAAGAAAAAACTTTCAAAAAATCTATTAATTCTAGTAGATACAAATTCATATCTAGCCATACGATTCACTAAAATACTAGTAAATCCCATCCGATTAGCCCCAAGAATATCAGTAAGTAATTGGTCCCCAATACAAGCTATTTCACTTTCTTTAAAATGGTATAATTCTAATATTTTTTTATACTTTTTCTTAAAAGGTTTTCTACTACTGAAAGCCACATCAACATTTAATTTTTCTTTAAATGGTGTAAGTCTAGTTTTATTGCTATTAGATATGATTATTACTTTAAAATCTTCTTCTAAACAAGCAAATAATTCTTTTAATTTTTGGTCTGGTTCAGTTTCTTTACAAGGCACAATTGTATTATCTAAATCAAATAATAAACATTTAATGCCATTTTTTTTGAGTTTTTTATAATTAATTGAATAAATACTTTTTTGATAAACATCAGGTATTAATAAATCCATAGTAAAACCTTCTTCCTTCATAATTATAACAATTTTCCACCAAAATAAAAAGGACTAAAGTCCATTTTATTTAACAATCTCACTTCTATACCAATAATAATTATCATTGGTATCTTTTTTAAATGTTAATTTATATAAACCTGCTTCATTACCATATATATCAAATATATTATCATCAGTAAACGATGATGAATCTTCAGCAATTTTATTACTCATAGCAGCATCAGAAAATATACCATAACCTGTATCATTAAAGCCTGAGACTAGAAAATTAACATACACTAAAATATCTTCATTATCTTGCTTTGCATAATCATAATTTAAATAAGTTCTAAAATCTAATGCTCCACCACCATCAAATTGGTTACATGTTAAATATTCACCATCTAAATTACATTCTACAAGTTTATCTACATTAGCTCCAAAAGTTTCATAGTTGATACTTTTATCTAAACCAAACATTTGATGATAATACTTTTCAAAAACATCAGTAGTTACTCTTTCTGAATAACCATTTGTGCTTGTAATTGTTTTTTCAGAATTAGGTATTTGCATATAAACATATTCTAATCTTTGACTATTTTCTAAATCATTATAAGTTATATCGTCTTCTTGATAAAGCATATAATCTCCAGCTGTGCCAGTTAATAAAATATTAGTTTTATTAAAAAGATTTTCTCCAAGGTGCTCTAATTCTTCTTCGCTTAGTTCGTCATTTTCTTCTTCGTTATTCCCACCATTATCTTGATTATCATTATTATTATTTTGATTTTCATTATTTTCTGCTACTTCATCTTCTTTGATGAAATTATCATATACAATATAACCAATACTACCTAGTAATAAAATTACTAATATTACTATAATTATTATAAATTTTGTATTTTTCTTTTCTTTCATACATTACTCCTTACATTAACTTTGTAGAATACCAATAATAGTTATCGGTGGTATCTTTTTTAAATGTTACTTCATAAATTCCTGCATTACTATCATATCTAGCAAATAAATTATTTATAAAATTATTATAATTACTATTATTAATACCATTTATACCATCGATATAATCATTTTCAGATAAAGAATCCATTAAATTATCATAATAATCTAAATTATCTATTCTATTACTCTCAGTACTATCACTATATATACCATCTTCATTAATTACATATAGAATTTTAACAGTTACAATTACATCTCCATCAACTTCTTTTGTAGAATCATATTTGATATATTTAACAACATCAGTTACATCTCCACCGATACGCATGGTACATTCATATTCATTATTGTTATAACTACAAGTTAAATAATTACTAAAGTCTGTATAAAATTGATGATTTATGTCTTTATCACTACCAAATAATTTATAATAATATGTTTCCATAGTATAACCGTCAAGAGTTTATTTTGTCTAGTTTTGTCGATGCATGTCGAATAAACTCAGGATTTGTCGAAAATCTCTAAAAATCAAGAAAAAACTGGAAAAATCCAGTTTTAAAACAAGCTTAATTGAGCAGATTCCGGTAACCCTTCAAATACACCAAGTTCTCTTAAAGAATTAACGGTTGTTTGATTTACTTTACCACGAGTTTGAAAATCTTCAACACAATAAAATGGTTTCTTACTTCTTTCTTCTACTATTTTATTAGCAACTGATTCACCTAGACCATCAACTGCCATAAATGGTAGATATAAGCATTTATTTTCTTCATCAATATAAAATGTTTTAGCTAAAGATTTTTCAATGTCGATGTTTTTAAATGTGAATCCTCTGGCAAGCATTTCTAAAGCTACTGCTAGAGTATCGACGACAGCTTGTTCTTTGGCAGTTGCCGAAAATCCTTTTTCTTTAATTTCCGCAAGGCGTCTTTTAATGCCATCATAACCACCGAGCATAGCAGAAACATCAAAGTCACTTCTTCTAATTGAGAAAAATGCTGAATAATAATAAAGTGGATAATATACTTTAAACCAAGCAACCCGATAAGCCATCATAACATAAGCACAAGCATGGGCTTTGGGAAACATATACTCTATCTTACGGCAACATTCAATAAACCATTCAGGCACACTATATTCGCGCATTTGGGCTGCCAAAGGAATCCAGTTATCAGGTTCTTTCTTAGGTTTTCCTTTACGAACGAATTCACTAATTTTGAAAGCTGCAGATGGTTCCATACCGTAATTCATCAAACTAACCATAATATCATCACGACACCCTACAACTTCACTAAATGATGCAACATTATTAACAATTAATTCTCGCACATTACCTTGCCATACATTAGTACCATGAGCAAGACCTGCGATTTTTACTAAATCCGCAAAATGGGTTGGTTTAATTTCTAGAAGCATGTTAATAGCAAAGTTTGTTCCAAATTCCGGAATTCCTAAAGTACCAGTTTTACATAAAATTTCATCTTCAGTAACTCCTAGGGCTTTTGGGGATGTAAATAAACTAATGACATTTTTATCATCAAAAGGAATATCTAGAATATTTACTTTTGTTGTATCTCCTAAATATCTAAGCATGGTTGGATCATCGTGTCCCAGAATATCTAGTTTTAAAACATTGTCATGGATAGCATGGAAATCAAAATGTGTTGTATACCAAGTGCTATCTGGTTCATCAGCTGGATATTGGTATGGTGTAAAATCAAAGACATCCATATATTGCGGAATAACGATAATTCCTCCGGGATGTTGACCAGTAGTTCTTTTAACTCCGGTACAACCAAGAGCAATTCTCTCAATTTCAATATTATTCATAATGATACCTTTATCTTCACAGTATCCACGAACATAACCAAAGGCCGTTTTATCAGCAACAGTAGATATAGTTCCCGCACGATATGCATGATCTTCACCGAATAAGACTTTAACATAATTATGAGCATCAGCTTGATTATCTCCCGAGAAATTTAAATCGATATCAGGAACTTTTTCGGCTTTAAAACCTAAGAATGTCGCAAATGGCATATCTTGACCTTCTTTTTTTAGTTTCGTACCACACTCACAAATCCTATCAGGCATATCATAACCGGAATCATAATGTTCTGTTAAAGGGTGGCCCTCTTCATCATCAAAATAAGATTTCTTACATTTTGGACAAACATAATGCGGAGGAAGGCCATTAACTTCAGTAATACCCATCATGGTTGCAACAAGTGATGAACCAACAGAACCACGGGATCCTACAAAGTAACCATCAGCATTACTCTTCTTAACTAGTTTTTCCGCAATTAAGTAAATTACATCAAAGCCACCACCGATAATACCAGAAAGTTCAGCTTCGAGTCTCTCTTCAATATTTTTAGGAAGAGGATCACCATATATTTCATGAGCTTTATTATAAACCATTTCTTTAGTAGTCTCAGCAGAATTTTCTAATATTGGAGTATATAATTTATCATGAATAATTTCTAATTCTTCGCACATATCTGCAATAGCATTCGGATTAGTTATAACTATTTCGCGTCTTAAATCTTCATCTAGAAATGAGAATGCCTCAAGCATTTCTCCCGTTGTTAAAAAGTACATATTAGGTAGTTCAATATCACTTCTATTTAACGGATGAATTTTACCATTAGTTTTTTGATGAACAATAATTTTGCGATAAATTAAATCTTCTGGTCTTAAATTATGAACATCACCAGTAGCTACCACTAATTTACCCATTCTTTTAGCGGTTTTCACCAGCCTTGAAACATAGCCATTATATTCTAAAACATTATGAAATTTTTTATCAGGACCAATTAAATGGGAATTACATGATGCCGGTTGGACCTCAATATAATCATAAAAGTTCATAGCATCAACTAATTCATCATCACTCATACCCATGCCTTTTTCAAAAATTTCGCCGTTGATACAACCACTACCAATAAGAAGTCCTTCTTGCATACTCATTAAATCAGTCCTTGGAATCTTCGCATCTTTTCCTTTAAATAAATATTTAGTATTAGCTAGACTAATAATTTTAAATAAGTTTTTTAAACCGACTTTATTTTTAGCAATAACTGTTAAGTGGAAAGGACGAGCAAATTTAATCGCATTTTCTTTATCAGCTAGACCTTCTAGAGCTATAGTAGTATTAACATTTTCTCTTTTTAATTGATAAAGCATTTGATAAAAACATTTACTGGTACCTTCACAGTCGTAATCAGCTCTATGGTGCTTATCTTCATCCCATTCTACATTTAAGTTTTTAACTAAAGTTGAAAGTTTATGATTGCGCCATTCCGGATACATATTACGAGCCATACCCATAGTATCAATAACGGTATTTTTAAATTCACCAAGATTATATTTTTTCATCGCACTAGATACAAAAGCGATATCAAATTGGGCATTGTGAGCAACCATTGGTAGGTCACCAACAAATTCTAGGAATCTTTTAGTAACATTTTCTTCACTATCTTTACCCTCAAGCATTTCATCAGTTATATTAGTAAGTTCGGTAATAATATTTGGTAGAGGATGGCTACATGCAATAAGTTCATCAAACCTTTCAATAATTTCATCATTTTTAACCTTAACAGCCCCAATTTCAATCATTTGATCAATTCCACTATTAAGTCCCGTTGTTTCCGTATCAAATACGACATATTCTTGGTCAAATAAATTATATTCTTTATTATTAAATACTATATTAGCTTCAATATCTACAACATTAAGTTCAGCCCCGTATAAAGCTTTAAACTTATCTTTATCTTCTTTACCTTTATTAAGTTTAGCAACAGTATTATAAACATCGGGATAAGCTTGTAAGCAATTATGATCAGTTATCGCAACTGCTTTATGTCCTAATTTTGCGGCGAATTTAACTAAAGAGCTTGCATCAATTAAGCCGTCCATTGCACTCATCATGGTATGAGCATGTAGCTCTACTCTTTTTTCTTCTTCATTATCAGTAACTTTGACATCCTTACTAGGAATTTCTTCAATATTTTTAGCATTTAAGACCATTTGTTTTAAATAAGCATCCATTTCCATATTACCATGAATACGAAACCATTTACCTTCTTTAATCTTTTTATTTAATGGTTCAAATTCTTCTTCATCAAATTTAACAATTTTCATGAGATAACTATCAGTTTTATCACTGATTTTAAGATTCATAATAAATATTGGACCTTTTTTACCTTGTCTTTCGACAACTTCTTTACCAAAGATATAAACTTCCACAATAATATTACGAACTTCTCCAAGAATGTTATTAAGCTGTGTTACTGCCCCATCCATGTGACGCCCCATTATAACTGGAGAGTCTTCTTCTTTAATTACTGTATTTTTATCATGTTTTATTTCTTCTCTTAATGTTTCTCTTAAATCTTCTCTAATTAAAATATCTAAATTGTACTTTCCTAAACCATATCTTTTTAAATTATTTATTATAGAGGGAGCTTCATGAAGTAAACCACCGCGTTCAAAATCATTTAAAACTTGAAAATATAAAGTATCCCCATTTATTTCAATTTCACTTGATTTAATTCCAATCATCGAAGGTCTTCTGATAATTATTTCATCAATAAAATAGTCTAAATAGTTTTTTATATCTTCAAAAGTAACATTTTCATAAACTAAATTGACAACGCAAGCTAGTTCATTATTAATACCATTACTAGCACACCAAAATAATTGATTAACATTACTCACATCAATTACATCTTTATTTTTTATATAAACAATAAATTTTTCTTCTTTTTTCTTTAAAACAACTTTATCTAAAGTAGCATCACTAAAGCCCTCGCCAGAAAAACTGATACTATCAAAAAATCTTTTTAATTCTGCATTCATTATATCACCTACTTCTTTTTATATTATTAACTATAATCTGACATTTGTCAAACCTCTTTGTAACTTTACCAGAAATTAGTACTAAATCTTTTTCGTTTACTTCACTAAATTCTCGATAACAATTCGGAAACACTGTAAAATCACTAAATCCAGTTTCATCACTACCAACAAAAAAGGCCATATCTTCATTATTTTTAGTTTTTATTTTTCGGATTTTATCAACTAGTACAACACAAGTTATATTTTTAAATAAATATTTATTGATATTCGCCATTTTCATATATTTACTACCTACATATTTACTCGCGGGGTGATTTGTTATATAAAAACCATAACTATTTTCCTCATCAGTCATTAGTATATCTTTAGAATATTCCGGATACTCAGTAAAAATTGGTTTTTCAGGTGTATAATCATCACTTGCAAGACTCATATAATTAAAGATATTATCTAGAGAGTTAATTAAAGTTTGATGCGTTACATTAAATTCATCTAGAGCTCCTGCTCTAATTAATATCTCCATTATACCTCTAGTTAAAAACTCTTTATTTTTAATAGCAAAATCAAAGACATCACTATATCCATTACTCCGATTTTCAATTATTTTTTTAGCAATATCTTTATTTATATTTTTAATAACCCATAAAGGCATTACAAGTTTGTTTTCTTCAATATAGTAATTATCATAAATATTATTAATACTTGGTTTGTATAATTTTACTCCCCCACTTTTTAAATAAGTAAAGTAATAAGTATTTTTAGTAGCATCAACTGAATTATTTAACTCTTCAACAATAAAATACATTGGATAAAAACATTTTAAATAAGCAAGTTCATATGCAACCCGCGCATAAGCAACAGAATGAGATTTATTAAATCCGTAGCTTGCAAACTTAACTATTAAGTTATATATTTCTTCTGCTATATCACTCTTATAACCTCGCTTTATAGATGAAGAAATAAACTTTTCTCTTTCATCTTTTAATGCGTCTTCTTTTTTCTTCGATATTGCTCTTCTTACTATATCGGCATCAGCTAAAGTATAACCCGCAAATTTAGTAAGTATGGCTATAATTTGTTCTTGATAAATAATAATACCATAAGTTTCTTTTAAAATTGGCTCTAAATCTGGGTGAAGATAAATTATGCTTTCTGTTCCTTCTTTTCTTTTAATATAACTATTTGCTTGATCTTTGGGACCAGGTCTACCTAAAGCAATTAATGCAACCAAATCTTTAAAAGAATTGGGTTTTAGTTTTATTACTAAATCATGCATCGCGGGAGTTTCTAATTGAAATATGCCATCAGTTTTGCCACTTGATAACATTTTATAAACTTCACTTTTTTCTAAATCAATATCTTTTAAGACATTTTTCCCTATTAACTTAATAATACTTGCAATAGTTGTTAGATTCTTAAGACCTAAAAAATCCATTTTTAAAAGACCAATATCTTCTAGATATTCCATAGTTACTCCGGTAAGCACGGTATTATTACTCATATGAATTGGTATTACTTCATCGATATCTTTACTTGATATAATTACTCCTGCAGCATGAGTAGAAGTATTCTTCTTTAATCCTTCAAGTTTTAAAGAAATATTATAAACATTTTTTAATTCCGGATAGTTATGCAGATATTTTTTTACAAGTTCATTATTTAAATTAGCATTTAAATTCATACTCGCATTAATTACTTTAGCAAATTTATCAACTAAATCTGAATCAATTTTTAGTAACTTTCCTACTTCTCTTATTACGAGTTTACTTTTTAAAGTATTAAATGTTAGTCCTAAAGCTACCCTTTTTTCGCCATATTTACTTCTAACATAATCAATTACTAAATCTCTTTTGGTGGCATCAAAATCGATATCAATATCAGGCATAGTAACTCTTGATGGATTTAAGAACCGCTCAAATAACAAATTATATTTAATTGGGTCAATATCAGTTATACCTATGGCAAAACTTACCAAGGAACCTGCCGCAGAACCTCTACCAGGACCAACCATTATATTATTTTTCTTTGCATATAAAACATAATCATAAACTATTAAAAAGTAATCAACAAACCCCATACTTTTAATAACACTTAGCTCATATTTAAGTCTATTTTTATATACATCACTTACTTTGCCATTTAATCTTTTATTTAGTCCAACAATCGCTAACTTCTCTAAAAATGCATCAGAATACTCATCTAAATACTTAGGAATATATCGATTATTTTTAGGAATTTCTAAATTAATTAAATTAATTATTTCAGCAAGTTTACCAACATCACTAACACTTTCATAATAACAACTCTCATTAATACTTATATCATCTTTTCTTAACATATCTAAGTATTTTAAATACTTGGTATCTTCTTTATTTAATACTCTTAAATCTCTCACATAAACTACATTATTACTAAGTATTAAAGCATTATTTTTCTCAAATGTATTACTATATCCTAAATATAGATGTTCATAAAAACTTAAACTTTTATATAAAGTTATACTACTATAAGGAATTATTACTAGGATACTTTCTTGATATTCTTCTAAATCACTAATATTTATCTCTCTAGTTTCCTTAATTGTATGTATTTTAAGTAGATTTTGATATCCTTTATAATTCATAGCATATAAATAAATATCTAAATTATCTATTTTGATATTTAGACCAACAATTGGTTTAATATTATTACTTAAACAAGCATTATAAAACTCTAATACCCCATATAAGAATTCATCACATATACCACAAGCATTTATTTTTTTATCACTTAAAAAAGTAATTAAATCTTTAATTTTAATTAAACTTTTTAAAATACTATAATCTGTTACTACTTTTAGTGGTACATACATAATTTAAACCTCATAATTTATTATATAGCAAAAATAAGCACTAGTAAATGAAAATTAATCCCTTAAGTTAAAATATGTGTTATAATTTAAATGGTGATAAAGTGATAAACATAGATATTAACAACTTAGAAGAATTAGAAAATGATTATAACAAAAAACACATAAATAAAGATTTAGAAGAATATATCATGGAATGTGCAAAATTAATGCCAAGAAAAGAAAAAATAGAACTTAAAATAAATAGCAATTTAAATAGTATTGAACAAGAAAATGCTATTAATTTAATTCATGGATATTATAAGGAAAAATTTAAACAATATCATTTAATTGATAAATATGATGATTATGTTAGAATATTTTTACTTATCCTAGGTATAGTTTTTATAATAATATCTGAACATTTAATTGATGTTTTAAGTGAACTATTCTTAATCGCCGGCTGGGTGGTCGTTTGGGAAATTATTTATGATTTAATATTTACAGGATTCAAAAGAAAAAAAACAAAAAGTATTTATCAAAAACTATCTAAATGTGAAATTTCGTTTAGTGATTGACAAAAGTCCGATATAATGGTAAAATTTTGAAGTAGAAAAAAGGAGGCAAATTATGGCTACAAAAGTTACAACCAAAAAACCTTTAACAGGAAATAGAAGATCGCATTCTTTAAGAGCAACTAAAATGAAACAAAAACCAAATTTACAAAAGAAAACTATTAATGGAGAAAAAGTTATCATAAGTGCAAGAGAAGCGAGAACTTTTAATAAAAAAGCTGCATAAAGCAGTTTTTTTGTGTATAAACTTATATTTAATGCATATAATATAAGTATCAAAGCAAATAAGCTTTGATGATATAAAAGACGGGTTTTTTATCCCGTCGTTTTTTTATGTTTTTGACAAGTATTTACCAAAAGCCAAGAATTCATAATCCGGATTTTAATTATGGAAAATTCGCCATAATTAAAAAAGCTAGTTTTAAGATATACAAGAAAAATACTCTGTTTTAAAGTCAATAATAAACTTTTTTTATCAATTGCTATTGACAATATCAAGAATATCAATTATAATTTACTTATAGTAGATTTAAAGGAGACGATATTATGGGCCTACTTCATACATATTTCATAGAAAAATCTGAAGTAATTCAACTCGATGATGAAGATGATAATGAAATCATTAATTTTGTTGATTTATCGGATGATACTTATAATAATTTAAATGAAGCTTTACAAACAGTTGGTCTTTTTGATAGTGATAATATAAAGCAATTTTCTAAAAAATTAAAGAAAATGAAATATACTAAATCAGTAAAACGAAAAGAAAAATATATTTACGACTATATATTAGATGAATATAATATATATTTTAATCAATTATAAAAACTGAACTATGATTATTTAGTTCGTTTTTTTATGCTTCTTTTTCTTTTTAAAAAGAAGTAAAAATGTACATAATATAATAAAAAAACATATACCTCCGATTAAAGGAGCAACATACTCTGGTAATTCTTCTTCTACTTCTAAAGGCTCTAATAAATAATCATAATTTACTACTGCTTCACTACTCTTTTTATTAACAAGTAAAGTATATGTATTTATTTCTTCATTTTTGATTACTTGAATGTATACTTCATTTTCTCCAGGAACTAAATCATGATTATCAATAACATTAACAACATAACCATCAGTAACTTTATAATCTATGACTAGTTCATCAATTTCTTCTGAAATGCTTACCGAATAAATATTATTATAAATATCAAATTCGGGAGTTAACTCACCATTTACTATATTTAAATCTTCTAACACATTTACCACCATTTATAGTGTGGTCAATTTTATTTTAAATAACCTATTAAATAATTTTAATTAATATTTCATTCATAATATATATTTTAATAGGATTGATATAAATATAACCTTTTTTCTTTATTAAATCTTTATTTTTATAAAGTGGTTCTAGATTATAAACACTCTCTATATCTTCATCATACTTATCCTTAAATTCTTTTATGTTTATTCCTTCCAATTTTCTTAAACCTAGCATTATTTCATAATCCATTTTTTCTTTTTTACCTAATATTTCTTTACTTTTTACATAATTACCAAGTAAATATTCTTTTAAATTTTTAGTGTTTTCATATCTTATATCATCAATGTATCCTGCAGCACCTAGGCCAAAACCATAGTATTCTTCATTATTCCAATACACTAAATTATGAATTGACTCATAACCTTTAATAGCAAAATTACTTACTTCATAGTGATGAGCATTTTTAAGTCTTTTCTCTATTAATTTAAACATTTCATAATCTAGTTCTTCAGCAATAACTTGAGCTTTTACATTATCAAGTTTAGTATGTTCTTCAATTATAAGACTATATGTACTAATATGAGTTGGATTTAGACTCATAAATAAATCTAAATCTTTCTTTAAATCTTTTAGAGTCTCGCCAGGAATTGCATACATTAAATCAATATTGATATTATTAAAGCCATACTCCCGACATAGTTTGATTTTTTCTAAAGCATCCTTATAATCTGCACTACGCTCCATAAATTCTAAATTTTTCTTATTAAATGATTCAATACCAATACTAAGTCTATTTACTTTATAGTATTTAAGAAGTAAGAGTAGTTCTTTATTTATATCACTTAAATTACATTCAAATGTGAATTCCTTTAGATTTTCAGTCTTAAATACACTTATTATTTCCATAAGTCTTTTGATTTCATCACAACTTAAAGCTGAAGGTGTTCCTCCGCCGATATAGATTGTAGTAATATCATCATCCATATAACGATCTTTAATTTCTCTTTTTAATGCCGTAAGGTAAGCTCCAACCCATTTTTCATTGTATAAAAACTTACAGAAATCACAATAAGAACAAATACTTTTACAAAAAGGAATGTGAATGTAAATAGCTTTAGCCATGGTGGTGACTCCGTTCACTCTTGTAATAGATGTTTGCTAGAGTATCATATTCCGCTTGGTACTCTGGATACTTCTCAATTATTACTAATACTCTTCTTTTATAAGATGCATAATTCATATTGATTTTAGCACACAATTCTTTAGCATTTAATTGATATTTAATTTGATATTTTAAAATCATTAACATTTCTTCATCTTCTATTTTTTGGCCCTTAACTTTCCTAGCTACAAACTCATTTATATCTTTATCTGATACCTCTCTTAACAAAGCCCTAATTTTTTCTACATCTTTATCAATGCAAGCATATGTTAATTCTTTGATATATTCTTTAAATTTCCTGCGAGCTTCTTCTTGATTTATAGCAGGAGAAGAAAATCTTCTATAAAGAGGAGTATTATATTTAATATTATTTTTAACTAATTCTTGGTATAAAGTTTCTTTATCTACTCCTAAAAGTTCTTCTAAAGAATCTAGACTTAAACCATATTCTAAAGTCACTAAACTCAAAAAGTCTAATCTTTTTTCTGTACTCGGAAACATTTTATTAATATTATTCATTATTGTTGTCATTATTCATCACCACTTAAAACTGCTAAGAAAGCTTCCTGAGGCACTTCAACAGAACCTACAACTTTCATTCGTTTTTTTCCTTCCTTTTGTTTCTCTAATAATTTCCTTTTACGAGATACATCACCACCATAACATTTAGCCAAAACATTTTTCCGCATGGCACTGATGTTTTCCCTAGCAATAACTTTTGAACCAATACTTGCTTGAATTGGAATTTGAAACATTTGGCGAGGTATAAGTTCTTTTAGTTTACCAACAATTGCTCTACCTTTAGAATAAGCAAAATCCTTATGAACAATAACACTTAAGGCATCAACCACTTCGCCATTTAGCATTATATCCATTTTTACTAAATTGCTAGATTTATAGCCGCACAGTTCATAATCAAATGAAGCATAACCTTTAGAAATACTTTTAAGTTTATCATAAAAATCATAAACAATTTCGGATAATGGTATTTCATAGTGAATATTTACTCTGGTTTGATCAATATATTCCATACTTTTATAAATTCCTCTTTTGTTTTGACATAATTCCATAATTGGTCCAACATACTCACTTGGAGTAATTATACTTGTATAAATATATGGTTCTTCAATATCACTAATTTTAGCTCTATCAGGCATTTTATTTGGAGAATCAATATCTACAACCTCACCACTAGTTAGTGTTACATGATAAATTACACTAGGAGAAGTTGCAATTATACCAATATTAAATTCTCTTTCGATACGAGTCATGATTACATCCATATGTAAAAGTCCTAAAAAACCAATACGAAAACCAAAACCTAAAGCAACACTGTTTTCTGGTTCTATAGATAGTGATGCATCATTTAATTTTAGTTTATTTAAAGCTTCTTTTAGTTCATCATACTTATTTGGTTCGATAGGAAATATTCCAGAAAAAACCATTGGCAACATTTTTTTGTAACCTTTGATTGGCGTGCTTGCTGGATTACTTACTAAAGTTATAGTATCTCCAACAGCAATAGAACTAATATCTTTAATGGAAGCTGTGATAAAACCAACTTCTCCACTTTTTAGTTCATCTAGTTTTAAAGCTTTTGGAGTGTGTACTCCAAGTTCTGTGACTTCATAGATACTATCCGTTGCCATCATTTTAATTTTATCACCAATTTTTATTTTACCATCAACTACTTTAACTAGTAAAACTACTCCACGATATGAATCAAAAAATGAGTCAAATATTAGGGCTCTAGTTGGCAAATCCAAATTTACTTGTGGAGGATTTATTCTACTAAGTACTGCATCAAGGATATCAGTAACACCATCACCCGTTTTAGCACTGCAAAGTATTATATCTTCATCGCGAAATCCTAATACTTCGATTAGTTCCTTTTTAACCTTCGGAATATCCGCATTTGGCAAATCAATTTTATTAATAACGGGAATTATAGTTAAATCATTATCCATAGCAAGATATAAATTAGCTAAAGTTTGGGCTTCAATTCCTTGAGCAGCATCAACAACAAGTAATGCCCCTTCACAAGCGGCTAAACTACGAGATACTTCATAAGAAAAATCGACATGACCAGGAGTATCAATTAAATTAAGAGTATACCCTTTATAATTTAGCCTTACAGTATTAAGCTTAATTGTAATACCCCTCTCTCTTTCTAAATCCATACTATCTAAAAGTTGATCTTTCATCTCTCTTTTTGATACCGCACCAGTTAATTCTAATATTCTATCTGCTAAAGTACTTTTACCATGATCTATATGAGCAATAATTGAAAAATTTCTAATCTTTACATCTTGCATAAACTCACCTGCAACTATTATAACAGAAAACTTAGAAAAATAAAACTTTTATTGCATCCCAAATACCACCGATACCTTCAGTTAACACTTTTTGCACTGATTCGGTTAGTTTATCTCCAGCATCAGTAAATGTATTACTATAATCTACTCGTTCTTCTAAAATATAATCTTCAACATCAACGGCTTTTCCTTCGATTACATCTTGTTCAAACCTTTTGATTGCCTCATCTGTAAGAGCGACTTTATTACCTAGTGAAGCCTCATAATAACCACTAATGGATGCAATATATAAGCCAATGAAAATTATAAATAAAATTGTAAGTAATCTTAAAAACCAATTTTTCTTTTTTTTCATGATTCTCCTTTCAAATAATCATATAAAACTCTTGCAAATACCTTGAGTGAATTATTAACTTCTTCAATATAATTATACTGACCACCGACTTCAATTAAAATGGTATTTGGATCAAAGTCTTGATTATAAATACCATTAGCTCCCGCATTATCCTTTTGTAGTACTCCTCTAGTTAAACTTGGATCAATTGCTTTTATTTTTTCATTTAGAGCATTAGCTAAATCTAGATTAGGTTGATAATTTTCATGTTTAAGACCTACTACAAACATCATTTTTGCATATTTTACACCATCAATTTCTGTTGTAGTCCTCTCATAACTTCCGGCATCCCGATGAAGATCAATAAAAAACATTAAACTTGGATTATCTTTTTTGGCTTGTTCAAGTAAAATTCGACTTGCTTTATAACTACTATTATATTTCCAACCATTAGTATTTAGCACATCTACAATGCTATTATCTTCAACTAAAGCATTAATACCTAAATCACTTAAGTATTCCTTTAAAATATAACTTCCTAAATAAACGGTATTATTTATATTAAAAGTATCGGAAAAATCTGAAACATAGCTTTCTGTCTGATGTGAGTTATAAATGTAAACTAAAGGTTCATCATTAGTAATTACTTCTTCTTCAATCTCTGAATTAACAGGTGTACTTAACTGGGTATCGTTTATACCACTATTAAACTCTTTAATACCAAAAGAATATTTTAAAAGGAATTCTGTACTAGACAAATTAGTAATGTCAGCAAGATTATAATATCCATAAGAAGAACCCACTAAATAATTTAAATAAGTATTATTATTTAATTCAACATCAATATTATCAAATAACAACTTAAATGAGAGTATAAACGAAGCTATTATTACTATTATTACCCCTAATATTTTAAATCCCCAAATTTGCACTTTTTTTCTTCCTTTAAATTTTGCTTTCATAATCATCCCTAAAATATCATACTATATTTATGGTAAATATTATGTCGAACTAAGGAATATAATTAAAAATTTTTCATGAATATTAAAAATTACTTGATAAAATAACTAATATTTGATAAAATAATGAAGAAAACAAGAAGGGAGCGAATTATGGCAAATATTAAAAGTTCAAAAAAAGCAATTAAAGTTATAGCTAAGAAAACAGAAAATAATCATGAACTTAAAATGCGTGTACATAACCTTATCAAAAACTGTGAAAAAGAAATAGCTGCTAATAACAAAGAAGCAGCAGACAAATTGCTTAAAGACTTTCAAAAATATATGGATAAAGCAGTTAGTAAAGGTTTAATTAAGAAAAATACTGCTGATCGTGAAAAATCTAGATTGACACAAAAAATAAAAAATATGAAGTAACAATTGTTTACTTTATTTTTTTTTGATATTATAATTATAGGTGATAACATGAAAAAGATAATTGTTCCTATTATTTGTTTAGTACTACTTACTATAACTTTTATTTATTTAAATCCAATAACTGATACCCTCGCGGCATTTATAAGTAATTCTCCCGATGTAGTTATTAAAAAAAGTAATGCATATACTAAAGATATTGATTATTTGTTTGTCCAAAGAACTGATGACTTTACACCATATAGTTATCAAGATTTATTAAATATTTATTACAGTGTTATTAATAATGGTTGGGATGAATTTACATTTTATTGTCCTAAAGAATATAGTGATTGTCTAGATGATGTATCTAATATTAGTGGAGACGATTTAATATTAACTCATTTAAATAATTATGTTCATCCATTTAATAGTTTTACTAATATAAGAACAAGCATTAATACTAATGGAGAAATTACTTTGCGAATAAATTATTTATATACTGATGATGAAATAATAGAAATTGATAAAGAAGTTGATAGAATACTCTCTGAAATTATTAATGATAATATGTATAATAAAAATCAACTAAAAACAATTCATAATTATATAATTAATAATACTAGATATGATACAACTAGAAATGAATATGAAGAAAGTGAATATGAATCTAATACGGCATTTGGGCCTTTATTTCAAGGATATGCTACATGTAATGGTTATACTGATTTAATGGCAATATTTTTAACTAAACTAGGATACAACAATTATAAAATAGCAACAACTCCTCAAGACTTAAATGATGAATCAGCAACTGGACATATTTGGAACGCTGTGTATTTTAACAATGAATGGCTCCATATAGATTTAACTTGGGATGATCCCGTTCCTGATCCAGATGTTAGTGATAAAACAGACTTTTTATTAGATAAATATTTTTTAGTTTCAACTGAAAAAATGCATGAAGAAGATAATACCGGAACAGTTTTAACAGAACATAATTTTAATCCCCTTTATTATTTAGAATTTAATTAAAAGGACTCACTAAATTTTTAGTGAGTCTTTAATCTACTACCTTAAATATTGTTGGAATACCTCTGGTTTTATGTTCTAATGCTGAATTAATTGGGTCATTTATAAGTTTATTATTAATAACTAAAGCACTAGATGTTCCTCCATCTAAATTTGCGGCATTGACAGCTCCATATTTTTCCATTATTTCCGCAAGGTCACGAATTGATGCTCCTTGTGTACGAAATTCATTGGAATCAACTACTAACATTAAAACAATACCATCTTTTCTTTGACCTATGGCAGTTCTAGCACCATAGCCCCAGCCACCATTACCACGAATATCAGCCATTTTACCATTAACAATTAAGAACGGTCCCATAGTTACAGCATCTCTAAGACCATAAGCTACCGCTTCTTTAGCACTAGCATCACGTAATAACACCAAACGATTTTCAAGGTCAAAACCAATTATACCGCCATTCATGGAATTATATGGTTCATCTGTTATAATCTCACCATCAGCAATAGTTACCCCGATAGGATTTCCTCCATTACCATTATAATTAGGATCATAAAATCCTCCACCATTGATAGCTAAAACTGCTCCTTGTTCTTCGGCCATGTCATAAATATATTGTCCACCTACACCTAAATATTTACTTAAACCTACGCTAATTTTACTAGAATCATATATAACTGCTAAATAAGCATCACAACCATTAACTTGAAATTCAATGATTTTATATAAAGCATCTTTATCACGTTCTAAAACAGCTTTTTCATATTCATTAGCATATTTTACTTCTTCATCAAAAGTTATTAAATTAGGATCAGTATCTGACTCACTTCTACCAACATAGTTATTAGCTAAAACATCATTAATAATATCGTCATTATAAAACCATTTACAATAATGTTGATGATTCATTGTGGCCATTGCAGTTGTAATTAACCAAGTTCTAAAATTATCAATTGGGCCATACAAAACAAATAAAAATACTGAACAACCTATAGCATATAAAGTTACTAAACTAGAAAAAATAATTACTTTTTTCTTTTTAAAGCCCCGACGATATTTAAATCTAATTAATAAAAATACACTATATATTAAAAGAATGACACTTAATATTAAAATAGTTAAAGCTAATCTTCTATTAATATCACTAATTAATTTATCAGAATTACATCCGATCACAAAAAATACTAAACTAGTAAATATTAAAAACAAACTAACTAATAATAATACTGTCCCCTTTTTTTTCGAATTCATAATTTTTTCACCACTTTAATATTTATATCATATTTTTTTATTTATTACAACCATCTATGTAATTTTTTACTTTTTCAATAGTTTTAGAAAAATCAGTAAAATCAACATCAAACCATGAAACATTCATTTTATTATTAAACCAAGTATACTGTCTTTTAGCATAATGTCTACTGTTTTTCTTAATTAAATCCCTTGCTTCTTCTTCATAAATTTCTCCATTTAAATAACTAATTACTTCTTTATATCCGATTGCTCTATTAAGTATTTTAGAATTTTTGTTTTTATTATATAGTTGTTTTACTTCATTAACTAAACCATCAGAAAACATCTTATCAACACGATCATTAATTCTTACATATAATTTATCTCTACTTGTTGTAAGGCCAATAAATAAAGTATTTGGATAAAGTAACTTAGGTTCTACTGTTTCTGTGACTTTTTTATTCAAAAAACGAATCATTCTAACTCGATTATTTTTATCAATTTTACTTGTCTTATCTTTTTTTAAAACCATTTCATATAATTCTTCATTACTAAATTCATCATAAGTTTTATCACTTTCATCTTCATAAAAACGATAATCCATTAAAGCAGCACTAATGTATAAGCCAGTACCACCACAAATAATGATATTTTTATTTTTATATTTATCGAGTATTCTTCTTACATCCCTTTGATAATCACAAACACTATATTCTTCATCTATATCTTTTATATCGATTAAATAATGCTTAATGCCCTCTTTTTCATTTTCGGTTACTTTGGCACTACCAATATCAAGACCTTTATATATTTGTACTGCATCTGCATTAATAACTGGAGCATCTAAATATTTAGCAAGTTCAATACTCATTTTAGTTTTACCTACCCCGGTTGGACCAACAATTACTACAATCACGAAAATCACCTAAGAATATTATATAGAAAAATGTATTAAAAAACAATTGTAATATTTTAAAATTTTTGGTATATTATATATGTAAGTGTTACCCATTATGGATAGCACCTGCTTATATGTTGAGGCACTACTTAGTGCCTTTTTTCTTTGCTACTGCGAATAATATCTAGTAACAAGATTATTACAAATTGATAAAAAGCAACATCACTCATAGTTTTTCCTTTCTCCTTCACTCTCTCAAAAGGCACAAAACCCCCATGATGACGATCGAATACTCGGCTAAACAGGCACCTACCACTTTGGGTAAAAGTTATCTATTATAATGGTTATTTTTATATTTGCAAGTGATTCGACACACATCGAGAGAACAAGCCAAAATTCGACAATTACATTAAATCATGTTATAATAGCTTGGTAGGTGATAAAATGGATTTAAATGAATCAGGATTTTTAAAATATAATAATATTGAAATACTTAGTATGGATAAGGATAAATGCCAAGTAAAGCTCACTATTACAAAGCATTCTCTAAACCCTTATGGAATTGTTCATGGAGGCTTAACTTTCGCTTTAGGGGACACTGCAATGGGAGTGTTATGTAAGGCAATGGGCAAAAATGTAGTTACCTTAGATTCAAATATTAATTACTTAAAACCAGGGAAAGGTTCATATTTACTAGCTATTCCTAAACTAATTAAAATGGGTAAAACTACTTGTGTTTTAGCAACAGAAATATTTGATGAAAAGAGCGACTTAATAGCTGTTATGTATGGAACATATTATATTGTAGGTTAATAATGGAAGTAATTGGAATCATTTGTGAATATAATCCATTTCATAATGGACACTTATACCATATAAAAAAAATTAAAGAAATGTATCCTGATTCTTTAATTATTTTAGTATTAAATGGCTATTTTTTAGAACGGGGTGAAATATCAATATTATCAAAAGAAGCAAAAGTAAAAATAGCTCTTGCTAATAATATTGATATTATATTAGAATTACCAGTAATTTATGGTACTCAATCAGCAGATACTTTTGCAAGCATCTCCCTAAAAATATTAAATAATTTTCATGTAAATAAAATAATATTTGGTAGTGAATCTAATGAAATAGAAAAAATAAAAGAAATAGCCAGTAAACAGCTAGATGAAGAGTATAATAAATTAGTTAAAGAATACTTAGATAATGGTCTTAATTACCCTACTGCCCTAGCTAAAGCTCTAAATATAGACTTTGAATTTTTACCTAATGATTTACTAGGTATTTCTTATACTAAAGCAATAATTCAAAATAACTATAATATAGAACCAATAACCATTAAAAGAACAAGTGCTTATCATGATACATCTAGTAATGATCATATAGTTAGTGCCTCAAATATAAGGGAAAAGATAAAAAATAATGAAGATATAACAAAGTATGTTCCAATTAATATTAAAGATTTTATAAATAATACTAATTATGATAATTATTTTAGACTGTTAAAATATAAAATAAATACTGATAATTATTTAAATGATTATTTAGATGTTGATGAAGGTATAGAATATAGATTGCTTGATTATATTAATAAATCTAAAAATATTGATGAATTTATCAACAACATAAAAACTAAAAGATATACTTATAACAAATTAAATAGAATATTTATTCATATATTACTTGGTTTTTTAAAAACAGATAATATAGATATAGAATACATTAAAATATTAGGATTTAATAATAATGGTAAAAAATATTTAAATAATATTAAAGAAACTATAGAAATACCTACTAGTATTAATAAAGATTCTATACAATATAAATATGAGATTAAAGCAAGTATTATTTATGATTTAATAAATAATACCAATACATATGAATTTGAACAAAGAAATAAGCCAATCATTATAGATTAGCTTATTTTTAATTTATTCTAATTGGATCTGAACTAGTTCCTGTTCCACTAATATAAGTTACATTGGAGTTAAGGTAAAATGTAGGTCTAACTTCATATTTAGTAAAATCGACACTACCATAATTAATATTACCAGAATCAATAGCAAATGCATTAATCACTCTATCTAAAATATATGTTATAGTCCATTCATTTAATCCTAAATATAACCAATTGTTATCCTTAGCATTTTCATAATGATTCATTTCGGTCCTCCAATAACTATTACTTGCTGCATACCCATAATCACTTACATACATCAAGCCTACCTTTGAACTATATGTTTTAGTACTACTATTTGATCCAATTTCATAATTATATACAATTTTTGGCAAATTTATTGCATTTGAATAACTTACTCCACCAACTTTCCAACTATGGGTCGTTATTTTATTGCTCCATACTGATTCTAAGCCATTTAAGTAAGTTCCATTTAGTGTACTTGTATTCAATGTGCTTTCATTCCATAAAATACTAGAGTTCAAAGATGATCCACTCCAAGAGTAATTTCCATAACTCGTTGATTTTATTAATTTTACTTCCGAACCAAATACTCCTATAATTCGATATAAATTATCTTCAGGACATGTCGATGCATCGCTTCCAAAACATACATAATTATTTGGATTTGCTCCGCTATATCTATATGAATTATCCCCTGCACTATTTGCCAATGAACTTGTATGATAATAAATGCCATTTGATCCTTGTGAAGAATATAATTCTTTAATGTAATTAGCTAATAATGGTCCTGTTGTTGTTGCACTAGTTGTTTTTTCATTTGACTTAACTCCTCCACTATCTACAACATATACTCTAAAGTTATATGTTGTACCTGCAGATAATCCACTAAATGTATAAGTATTACTTTTACTTGATACATAACTTGAACCATTATTACTTGAATAATAATATGTTACTATACTATTTGACCCTGCAGTTGCATTTACTGTTAATGTTACACTATTTGATGTTATATTACTTGCACTTACACTATTTACTACTGGATTGATATATTGGGTTGTAACAGTAGCATTACTTACTGCTGACTCTCTATTGTTATTATCAACAACCTTTACTTGGACATAGAATGTTGTATTACTTGTTAAATTATCAAAGGTATAGCTATTACTTGTTGATTCATACCAGTTACTTCCATTATCTCTGGAATACAAGTATTTAGTGATTGTTCCATCACCAGGTGTTGCAATTACATTTATTGTTATACTATTTGTTGTACTACTTGTGCTTACATTTGTAATCTGCGGTACAACGTATGTATCTGTTGTTACTTGTAATGGATATGGATTTGATTCTCTACCCTCACTATCAATGGCTTTGACATTGATAGTATATTGTGTATTTTCATTTAATCCACTAAATACATTACTTGTTTGATATGCACCATTATTTATTGAATATTCATAATGATCTATTGCATTTGTTCCATCTGTTCCAAATGGAGTTAAAGTAATAGAATTATAAGTAGTTGTATATTCTACATTGGCTACTACTGGTAAAATATAGGTTTCTGTTGATATTGCTTCATAATATTCTGTTGATTCTCTATTATTACTATCTACTACTTTTACTTTTATCTTATATTCTGTTGTATCTGTTAGATTATCAAAGGTATGAGTATTACTATTTGATTCTTCCCAACTTGCTCCATTATCCTTTGAGTACATATATTTGCTTATTGTTCCATCTCCACTTGATGCATTAACTGTTAAAGTGATACTGTTAAGTGTAACGCTATGTGTTACACTACCTACACTTGGTAAATCATATTCACTAGTTACAACTTGTGTTTCATACACATTTGATTTTATATCATTTGCATCTACTACATAACTATAGATTGTATATTCTGTATTTTCTTTTAAATTTGTAAATTTATAATTTGGTGTATCACTTTCTATGTATTCTACTGTATCTGCTGAAGCTAATATTTTATTATTTAATCTTACTACACCATTATTGTTATTGATATATCCTGTTGTTGTATTACTTTCTTCTATACCAAAATAGTACTTTTTGGCATCTGCTGTTCCATTATTTAAATTAAGAGTTGTATCTATTGAGTTATATGTTGGTATTGCATTTATGCTTGTTACTTGGACTGGATTATAACTACTCATTTTTTCTTGAGTTAAATATAA
>UREA01000015.1 GCA_900546715.1 uncultured Mycoplasmatota bacterium
CACAATTTTTCGCTCAAATCAATCATTGCTCAACCAATTTTATCACTTTAAATAAAAAAAAAAAAAAAAAAAAATCAACCCTTTCGGGTTGGAAAGATTATATTTTACACTTGTTCTTTAATTTTGTTTTTTTGGGCATTTTCAATGTATTTGTCTAAGCCACGGAATCCTTGTTTTTTATAATCAAAATTGGTTATATCAATATCTTTGATGTTTTTCTTTTCCAAATATGCTTTTATATCATCAAGTGTTATATCATTATATTCAATGATGGCATTAAATCTAGCTATTAGTTCTTTACTAAAAGCATGGTTGTAAGTGGTATTTGATTCCATGAAACCTATTTTTTTATTTCCTTTGACATTACTTGTTGCAAAGATATAAGTGTTTTTAAAATTTATAGCTTCTCCCTTAGCATTAGTAATTATGCCTTCATCAAGAATTTGCAAAAATAAGTTAAGAACACTTGGAGATGCTTTTTCTATTTCATCAATTAAAATACAAGTATATGGTTCCATTTTAATTTTATCAAATAATCCACCATCTTCATAGCCAATGTATCCTGCAGATGCTCCGATTAGACGAGTTAAAGCAATCTCTGAATTAAATTCGGACATATCTATTTTTAAAAGTGGCATATTTAAATATTTAGCAATGTTTTTTACAGTTTCTGTTTTACCTACACCAGTTGAACCAGTAAGCATAATAGAAAGCGGCAAATTATTGGTATGATTAGTAATGGTAGTAATTATTTTTTTAATTGCAGTACCTTGAGCAAATATCTTATTATTTAAATATTTTTCTAAAGATGTAAAATCATATTTTAATATTGGAATATTATATTTACGACTTAATAAATTAGTTATATCTTTAGTAGTTATTTTACTTGATTGTTTATTTAATTTATTAATTTTATTAGAAATATTTAATTCTTCTTTATGGAGTGATAAAGCTTTTTTAAAATCATTACTTTTTACCATTTCTTCTTTTTCTTTAATTATATTTTGTTGAACACTTTTTAAATTATTAATTTTATTTAAAGTATAACTATCTACTTCTTTCATAGCACAAACAGAATCTAGAATATCTAGGGATTTATCGGGATTCTTTTTATCTATAATATAAATATTAGCTAAATTTACAATATCTTTAATATTTTCTTTAGTAATTTTAATATTATAATGTTTTTCAAAAGATACTTTTACTTTATTTAAGATATTTATAGTTTCTAATATACTTGGTTCAAGTATTCTAATTAGTTCAAATCTTCTCGTTAAAGCTTTATCTTTTAAAATAAAGCGATTGTATTCATTTGTAGTTGTTGCACCGATGATTTTTATTTTACCACGCGCCAGATATGGTTTTAGGATATCACTAGCATTGATAGCTCCTTCAGCTCCTCCAGCATTTACAATAGTATGTATTTCATCAATAAATAAAATTATATCAGGATTACTTTCTAATTCTTTTATTAATCTAGTTAGTTTTTCTTCAAATTCTCCGCGATACTTAGTGCCCGCAACTAAAGAACCCATTTCTAACATTACTATTTTTTTATCTTGTAAAATTTTTGGAACATTACCTCTTTTAATTCTTCTAGCTAGTTCTTCAACTATAGCAGTTTTACCTACGCCAGCATCTCCAACAAGTAAAGGATTATTTTTATTTTTCCGAATTAAAGTTTCAATAATTAAAGATATTTCTTTATCTCTACCTATTACTTGTTCATCCATATCCACTATATCCATTAAATTTTTACCAATGTTATATATTTCTAATTTTTTATTACATTTTTTAACATTATTTCTTAATTCATCATATAATTTTTCTAAATCAATATTCATGCCATATAAAAGACGAATGGCTATACCTTCACCTATTTCAAGTAAAGATGCAAATAAATGAATATCTTTTAACTCTACTCTTTTTTCACTAGCTTCTTCTAAACTTAAATTAATAATTCTTTTAAGTAAAGGAGTGTATAAAATATATTTACTTTTTTTTGAAGCGGAACCTACAACTAAAATAAGTTCTTTTTTAAATGTATCATACGTTAAATCATATTTACTAGCAATACTAGAAATAGTTTTAGAATTTTTAAGTAAACTTAAAAGAAGATGTTCACTACCAACATAAGGGTGATTTAACTCTAACATCTCTGCTTCCGCATCTTTAAATATTTTACTTATCTCTAAACTGTATTTATCAAACATAGAATCCTCCCTATATTAATTCTATGTTAATAATGTTTATCTAGTCCCAAATTTATTCATATCAATATTATTTTTAATTTCTTTTTCGTTACCTGGATATATCTTTAAAATATTAGCCGCCAAAGAATAATTGAAATTATATAAAATACGATAAATATTTTTTAAATCCTTCATTAATAATGAATTTTTGATTGTTATATCACAAGATTCATGACCATTACTCATCTTTAAATGAGCACTAGTAAGAGGATAATTACCATTTACTTTGATTTTACTTTTTTCTTTTATTATATCACTAGTAAAATGAATTTCTTTGATTTCCTCTTCTTTAGTTATGCCATAAAATTCAGTAGAATAATATAAATATTTATCATCTTCTAAAGTTTCTCCCCAAATAATTTTTAAAGTATTGGGTAAAATAGTTATACTTGTATCTAACTCAGGTGAATAAATTTCTATTTCGCTTTCTAAAGAATTATTTGGATCCATTTGAATACGAGTAGTTAAATTACTTAAAACTTTTATTAATTCTTCTTTGAATAAATCATTAGTTAAATCAGGTGATATATGAAATAAACTAAAAAAAGTTGTTAGAGATATATCTAATTCTTTAAGACATTCTAAAATAGATTTATTTTCTAAATCACATTTTTTATTAATAGAGTTAATTAATCTTCTAATCTCTCTCATACTTTTATTATATATTAAAATGTCCAAGAAAAAAAGAACCAAATTGGTTCCTTTACATATAACTTACTACTGTAAATAATACAAGTAGAATTATAAGCATGCCTACAACAAATAGCCAAATGTATTTTAACCATGACTTATAGTCTATTTTCATAAGTGAAAGACCTGTGATTAAAATAGCACTGGTTGGCATGAATAGCCCAACAAGTCCATACATAGATGTATAAATAGCATGAACTAAATCAATATTTGAAGCATAGACAGATGTTATAAATCCACCAACTGAATAGCCGGTATAACCTAAATCAATGCTAAATACTGATCCTATAAAGGCACAAATAGATGAAATGAATGGATTAAATCCTTCAACTAAATTGAATACCCAATTACAAATTGTTGATGTAAATGGAATACTAACAATTATTCCAAATACCATGTATGATGCAACAAATAAAACAATTGGTTTAAACATTTTCTTAACACCTTCATAAAAGCCTTCGATAAACTCATCGACTTTCATGCGATATAAGAATGCAATAACAATTGCTACTAAAACAAATACGCTACATAATGTAAATACATATGCAAATTCTCCGAATGCTGTTGCTCTTTGACCTAGAAGATAACTTATAATTGTGAAATCTTCAGTTGGTGCTAGAGTTGTTAACCATTCATGGAATTCTGCAAAAATAGCAATTTCAAAATTGTCTTCCCAAGCAATGTAACCTAAAATAGTTATAATAGCAACTATGAATAGAACAATTGCTACAGGTATAGCATTTTTCTTAGTAGATACTTTAACTTTGAATGGGTCATCATCAATTTCACTATTTTTAATAGCTTTAGTGTTTTTATTGTTTTTGGTATTCTTTTCACTATTATCATTATTTGTTTCACTTAAAACTTTTTTAAGACGCATACAAATGAAGAAATTGTATAGAACAACTGTAACTACTGCAATGATAAAACGGTAATTTAAACCAGTTGTTATGTCTGTTCCAATATAGTAATTGAAAGAACTTATTCCTTCAGTACCATATGTTGCTCCAAGGATACCTACAAGTACAGAACCAAAAGTTACTATAAATGCTGATAACTTGTCCAAATTCATCTTAAGTAAAATACTTACGAAGAATGGTACAAATGTTAGAACAATAAAAGTTTGTGTAAACAAAGATGTTAATAAAAATAGGAATACTGATACTACAACAGCAAATACTATAGTATGCTTCTTACACTTTTCAGCTATAGCAGTAACTAATCTTTGATAGCCACTAACTTTAGATAAAACGCCATATACACCAGCTAGAATAAATAGAAATACTACTTTATCCATAGAATAATATAGGGCATTATACATTGATACACTTATGTCTACTATACCTACTCGTCCCATACCATAATCATAGAAATCTCCACCAGAGAATTGACCATATGGTAAAATCCATGTGAAAATTATGGCTGTTAAAACCATGACGAATATTGATTTAGCTAAACGATGATCTTCAGAAGTAACTGAAATCATTAAGCCACCAACAACAAAGAATATCAATGCCAATAGTTTTAAAATCATTACAGGATTAGTTGCAGTAACAAAAATTGCTGCAGCTACTAAAGCACATGATAAAGCAATTAAAGTTGCTCCAACAAAACCAACTTTAGTTAGTCTTTCTTTTAGGTTTTTAAATGCTAAGAAATAAATACCTATAACTATGAAAACTAAACCAATAATTTTTAAAACCATATCAGGAGTTGTTGCATCAACAAAGTAAGATACAGCTAGTAATATAATACCTATTACATCCATTAAAGCTCCAATGCATTTTAACATCCCATGTTTTTCTAGTTTATTTAACATTTTTTACCTCCTTAATAAAATTATATCACTCTAAAGAAAGAAAAAAAAGCAAATATTGCTTTTTTTCACAGTTTTTTCGCAACTTTTTATTTAAAATACCAAAGTTACTAATTCTAAAACTAAGATATTGGCCACTGCAATAGTTAAAACTATCTTAAATGCCCATTTAAACCAAGTTGTATATTCAACTTTAGCTAAGGCTAGTCCACCCATTATTGCTCCACAAGTTGGAGTAATTAAATTAACTAAACCATTTGCAGCAACAAAAGTCATAATTGTAACTTCGACACTGTAACCTAAAGTACTAGCAAGTCCACCCATTATTGGGGTTGATAGTACAGCTAGACCACTTGATGAAGGTACTAAAATTGATAGTACAACATGAAGCAAGTAATTTAGTGGGACAAAAGCTAGCTCTGGCAAGTTAGATAGCCAGTCCGCAGCATTATAGATTATATAATTATCTAAGTGTGTTACTCCCATTAAGACACTTGCACCACGAGCAACAGCAATAATTAAAATAACCGCAATCATGTCATTAGCACCATCAATGAATGTATCAACTATTTCTTTTTCTTTATATCTATTGATGATACCTATAATAATTGCCATAACGAAGAACCAAACTGATGCTTCAGCAAAATACCAACCACCTAAAGGTGTTCCAGTAAGCCAACCTGTGAATTTATCAAATATTGTAACATTGAAATCTCCCCAAGGAATAAATCCAATAATCATAACAATAAATGTTAAACCTAATAATATTAAAGTTATTTTTTGCTTACCACTTAATTTTACATCTTTTTTCTTATCTTTTGATCCTTCTATTTCAGCTGCAAATTTCTTTTCCATAGCTTTTTGTTCTTGCAGGGAAAGAAAAGTTGAACCTTTATCATCTTGAACTTTTTTAGCATAATTCATTACAAATATAATTGATATTACCAAAGTTGTAATCCATAAAAGTAGTCCTGTAAATATTAGCAAGCCTTGATTGGCTCCAACACCTTCTGGTAAGCTACTTACAGCAACACCAACAGCAAATGGATTAACGGTTGATCCAAGAACGCCGGAACCTGCTCCTAGTAAAATTATAGCAGAACCTACTAAAGTATCCATGCCAGCGGCAACCATTGTTGCAGCTAGTAGGACATAAAACCCAACGGTTTCTTCTAGCATTCCATAAGTTGTACCCCCAACAGAAAAGATAAACATTAAAATAGGAATTAAAACTATTTCGTTACCTTTTAGTTTTTTAACTAAAACTTTAATACCAGTTTCTAAGGCACCAGTTTTAGTAATAATTGCCAAAAACCCACCTAGAATAAGAATGAATATACACACATCTACGGCATCTGCGAAACCTAAGATTGGTGATAGTAAAAAGTCTGATAGTTTAGCACCAACTGTACCACTACCATCAACCAAAACACCATCAACAAACTCTGCATTTGGTAAAACGTGTGATAGTATCGCTAAGGCAATTATCAATATAAAGATAATTGAGAAAGCCGATAACATAAATTTTTTTCTTTTGGCCATATTATTTTCCTCCTACAATTTTCGTACCAATATTATCTTCAAAAGCAATCCCTGCATTTTCTAGTGATGAAATTATTGCTTCTTTTTGGGAGTTTTCTACAAATTCGATGCAAGCTTCTACTTTTGGTAGCATACTACCTTTAGCAAATTCATTTGTTTTAATGTAGTTTTTAGCTTCATCCACAGTCATTTTTGATATACCTTTTTCTTTATCAGTACCAAAATTTAAATATACTTTATCAATTGAAGTTAATATTAATAACTTATCAGCATCAATTAATTTAGCAAGTAAGGCACTAGATAAATCTTTATCAATTACTGCATCAACTCCTTCTAACAATTCGTGTTTATCATTTTTAATGACTGGAATTCCACCTCCTCCACAAGCAATAACTACAATGCCAGAATCTATTAATTTGGCAATTGCTTTTTTTTCAATTATGTCTATAGGTTTAGGAGATGCTACTACTCTTCTATAACCCCTACCAGCATCTTCCATAAATGTATAACCTTTTTCTTTTTCCTCTTTCTTAGCTTCTTCTAAATCATAAAAAGCACCAATTGGCTTAGTAGGATTTTTAAAAGCGGGATCAGAGGCATCAACTAAGACTTGAGTAATAAGCGTTACACAATCTTTTTTTATCTTCTGTCTTTCTAATTCATCTTGCAGTGCTTGTTGTAATTGATAACCAATATAGCCTTGAGACATACTACCACATTCAGCAAAAGGCATAATTGGAGTATCAACTTTAGTGCTAGCATATTCCATTGCTAGAGATATTTGTCCAACTTGGGGACCATTACCATGAGTTAAAACTATTTCATTACCATCTTTAATTAATTTAACAATTATTTTGGCAACGCGTTCTAATCTATCCATTTGCTCTTCGGGAGTATTACCTAAGGCATTTCCCCCTAGAGCGATGACTATTTTACTCATCCTGTCCACCTAATGTTGCATACATAACAGCTTTAATTGTATGCATTCTATTTTCGGCTTCATCAAATACTTTAGATTTTTCCATTCTAAATACCTCATCAGTTACTTCCATTTCCCTTAGACCAAACTTTTCATAAATTTCTTTACCAATTGTGGTATTTAAATCATGAAATGATGGCAGACAATGTAAGAATATCGCATTTTCTTTAGCATGAGATAAAACCTCACTATTTACTTGATATTTTTTTAGTAAATTAATTCTTTCTTCCCAAACACTATCCGCTTCTCCCATTGATACCCAAACATCCGTATAAATGGCATCAGCATCTTTAACAGCAGTCATGATATCTTCATTAAATTCAATAATTGATCCAGTAGATAAGGCAATATCTTTACAAATATTAACTAAATTTTCATCTGGCCACAAACTTTTTGGAGCCGCCAAGGAAAAGTTAACACCTAATTTAGCACTAGCAACCATTAGAGAATTTGCAACATTATTGCGTCCATCACCACAAAATACTAGCTTTAATCCTTTAAGTGTGCCAAAATTTTCTTTAATAGTTAGAAAATCAGCAAGCATTTGGGTTGGGTGAAACTCATTAGTTAGACCATTCCATACAGGAACACCAGCTGATGAAGCTAAGTTTTCAACTATACTTTGATCAAATCCCCGATATTCAATCCCATCATACATTCTTCCTAAAACTTTTGCTGTATCTTCGATACTTTCTTTTTTGCCCATTTGACTAGATGCGGGATCTAGGAATGTTACGTGCATTCCCAAGTCATAAGCCGCAACTTCAAAAGCACATCTAGTTCTAGTTGAAGTTTTTTCAAATAACAAAGCTATATTTTTTCCTTTTAAATATTCATGAGGAATATTATTTTTCTTTTTATTTTTGAAATCAGCACTTAAATCTAATAAGTACTCTATTTCTTCCGTAGTATAATCTAGTAGTTTTAAAAAATTTCGTCCTTTTAAGTTCATTAATCCTCCCTATAAAGTGGCATGCTCATACATCTTGGACCACCACGACCGCGGGATAATTCAGCACTAGCCATTTCAATAACTTTAATGCCATAGGATCTTAATGCTTCATTAGTTATGTTATTACGATTATATACAACTACTACTCCTGGAGCAATACATAAAGTATTTGTTCCATCATTCCATTGTTCTCTTTGACTAGCTACATCATCCCCTCCAGCACAAGGAATTAAAGTAACTTTTAAACCTAAATATTGACTTAAAATATTTTCTAGAGAATCATTAATCTCGCGAACATTTAAATCTTCATCACTATTAGGATCGTTGCCTTCTGTTATTTCAAATACTTGAAGGGTTTTCATAATTCCAGGATGATAAGTAAATTTATCCACATCTATTTGGGTAAATACTGTATCAAGATGCATAAATGCTCTAGATTCCGGAATATTGAAGGCTAGTACTGTATCTATTTTACAATTAGGATTCTTAAATAAATTTTTAGCTAATTTATCAATAGCTCCCGCTTCGGTTCTTTGGGAAATTCCAACTGCTAATACGTGATCATTTAAATTTAGAACATCCCCACCTTCAATATGCCAATCATAATCGCGATCATAATATTTTTCAACTTTATCTTTAAATTTAGGATGATATTTAAAAATATAATCCGCATAGATAGTTTCACGATTACGTGTTTCTGAATACATTTTATTTAAGACAACACCACTTCCTACACTAGCAAATGGATCTCTCGTAAAATATAAATTAGGCATTGGTTCAATTAAAAAATCTGTTTCAGCCGTAACTAAGTCTACTAAAGACTTTTCCATAACTCTTTTATTACGATCTAGCTCATAAATTTGTACACCTTCCATTGTCTTTAAAACAAATTCTTTAGTTTCTTCAATACCTATTAGATAGTCATAAACTAAATCACGATATTTTGGAGTATTTACTCCGGCTTCAGCAATAAATTGCTTTAAAAATTTGGGCTTAATTTCCGGATTATATTCCAATGTTTCAGCCATCAAATCTTCCAAATAATAAACTTTTACGTCATTATCCCTTAAAATTTGAACAAATTCATCATGTTCCGCTTGGGCTACTTTTAAATAAGGAATGTCATCAAAAAGCAACCGATGTAATGTATCGGGAGTCAAATTGAGTAATTCCTTGCCTGGGCGATGAACTAAGACTTCTTTTAAAGGTTTAATTTCGCTTTTTACATTAATTTCACTCATATATCCTCCTTATTATATTATATATTGTATCACATTTTTTTTAATTAAACTATACTTTCTAAAAATTCTTTTAATCTTTTACTTTTGGGATGTTTAAATATGTCTTTTGGTGATCCTTCTTCAACTATAACTCCATCATCCATAAAAATTACTCTACTAGCAAAGTTTTGAGCAAAAGTCATTTCATGTGTTACAACAATCATTGTTAAACCACTTTTACCTAATTCTTCCATCAATTCTAAGACTTCTTTTTTCATCTCTGGATCTAAAGCTGATGTTGGTTCATCAAATAGCATTAATTTTGGTTCTAATATTAAGGCTCTAATGATTGCTACTCTTTGTTGTTGTCCTCCAGAAAGCTCTTTAGGATAATTATTTTCTTTATCACTTAGATGAATTTTTTCTAACAATTCTCTAGCTTTTTTTATAGCCTCTTCTTTAGACATTAATTTTAATTTAACCGGAGCCAAAATGATGTTTTCTAAAACTGTTAAATGAGGAAATAAATTAAATTGTTGAAATACCATTCCCATTTTAATTCTTATTTTATATAATTCATCATCATTAGCTAAAGGAATTCCTTCAAATAAAACTTTACCACTGGTTGGTTTTTCAATATGATTAATACAACGAAGTAATGTTGATTTGCCACAACCAGATGGACCAATTATAACTAATCTTTCTTTTTCATTAACTTGTAAATTGATTTTCTTTAATACCTTGGTTTTACCAAAGTTTTTTTCTAAATTTTTAACTACTAACATTGTTCAACTTCCTTTCCATTAATCCAACCAACTTTGTTAAAATTAATGTTAATAAGAAATAGATTATAGCAACAATTATTAACGGGAAAAAATAATCATAAGTTCTTGATGCTATAATATCACTGGCTTTTGTTAATTCAACAATTCCTATGTAAGCTCCAACTGATGTTTCTTTAACAAGTGTTATAAATTCATTACCTAAGGCAGGTAAAATATTTTTTATAGCTTGAGGTAATATAATATATATCATAATCTGAAAATAATTAAATCCTAAAGAACTACCAGCTTCAATTTGGCCTTTATCAATGGAATTTATTCCTGCTCGAATAACTTCAGCTACATAAGCTCCAGAATTTATACCAAATGCAAGTATTCCTACTAAAACTATATTAATATCAACACTAGCAAAAATAACATAATAAATTATCATTAATTGTAAAATTGATGGTGTTCCTCTGATAATATTAACATAAGCCTTAGCTAAAAAATTCAAAAATTTTAACTTATGACTATATTCAGAGTAATTTCTAATTAATGCTATAATTATTCCAATAATTACTCCCAAAATGACCGCAAAAAAGGCAATTATTAAAGTATTTTTTAACCCTTCTAAAAAGAAAAGATAACGATTATCAACTATTAATGTATCATACAAACTTTCAAATAACTTCATAAACACCTTAAGAATGATTAATTATAAATTCTTCAATTTTTCCGTTTTTCATTAATTCTTCTAGTACTTCATTAATAGCATTTAATAATTCTTTATTACCTTTTTTGACAATCATTCCATATGTATCTGTAAATAGTTCATTTTCTAATATTTTTAAACCACTATTTTCTTCTAAAATTTCTTTAGCTGGTAATTCATCCATAACAACACAATCAACTTTAGATGTTTTTAAATCTTCAATAGCTGCTAAATATTTTTTCTGACGAACTACTTCAGCATTTGGATAATTTTTAGTAACATAACTATCACCAACACTACCAAGTTGAACAGCAATTTTTAAATTATCTAAATCATTAGTTGTAATATTACTATCTTCTTTAACTATTACAATTTGTTTAGATGTTGTATAGTTTATAGTAAAATCTACTTTTTCAGCTCTTTCATCACTATAACTAATTCCTGCAGCACCAAAATCCGCTTTGCCAGTTTTTACTTCATTGATAATGGAATCAAATGCTACATCTTTTACAACTAGTTCTTTACCTAATTTTTTAGCTATTTCTTTAGCAATATCGACATCTGCTCCAACTATCTCACCATTTTCATAATATTCATATGGAGCAAATCCAGCTTCAGTCACCATAACAAGAGTATCATCATCTTTGCCACAGCCACTTATCAAAAATAAACTTAATAATAAAATAATAATTTTTTTCAAATATACTACACCTACTTTCAAAAAGAGTATAGCATGAATTAGAAAAAAAATCCACTGAAATTAATCAGTGAATATTCTAGCACGACTAAAAACAAATTCTTCGGCATCTAAACTAACAAAAATACTTTTAATAATATTAGTAGTCATTTCATTAGCATCCGTGTTAATCATATATGCAGTACTTATGGCATTTATTTCATCTTTTAATTTTTCGTCGCTAAGCAATAATATAGCTTTCATAAAATTTTTAGAAAATTCAATTTTAAATATATTATCTAAAAGTAATGTATCATCTAAATCATAACTTAAAATAATATCTAATTTGTTTTGATATAATTTTTTTAAGAATTCAGTTTTTATTTTATCACTATATTCTTTGGAAATACCATAAAAGTAATTAACAACATCTGATCCTATAATATAGTCACTATTATTATTACTTAAAAGCCGTTCTTCTAAATATGGTATAGTATAATTTAAATCATAAAAATTACGAACAAACATATTTTTTAATAAAGGATTTTGGGAATTATGATTAACTACTAATAATATATTTAAAATATCTTGCATTAAATAATTGTTAATGGCAATTATAAAATTAGATTTTCTAAAATTATTTATATCTAAAGATAAATCATTAACTGTTTTTAAATACATTACATCAAAATTATTTATAATATAACATATAATATTATTTATTATTCTAGTAGTTACATAATTTTTAAACAATACTTCATCAGGTATTATTAAATTTAATGTTTCATCTTTAATATTTAAATATTTTTCTTTTAGATATTTAACTATTAACATTAATTCAGAATAATTATGAGGTAATTTTTTTAATTCTTCCTGTTCAAAATATTTTAAACCTTTTATTACTTGAATAAGATTTTGATATTCTTGAGTATTTGTTTTTTTAAAAACATCTAATTCAAATAATTTGTCATACTTTTCCTTTATTGATAAAGAAATAGTAAAAATATTATCTAAAATATTTAAAATATCTTGATTTGGCATTATTTATCACGAGGTTTCATTGTTGGGAATAAAATTACTTCTCTAATAGTTTCTGCACCAGTTAAAAGCATAATTAAACGATCTATTCCCATACCTAAACCACCAGCTGGAGGCATTCCATATTCTAGAGCCTCAACAAAGTCTATATCCATTTCATTAGCTTCATCATTACCAAGTTCTCGTTCTTTAAGTTGACTTGCAAATCTTTCATATTGATCAATTGGATCATTTAATTCTGTAAAAGCATTTGCATATTCAGATCCGGCGATAAATAGTTCAAATCTTTGGGTAAATCTTGGGTCACTTGGATCTTTTTTAGCTAGAGGACTAATTTCAATTGGATGTCCATATACAAATGTTGGATCTATAATAGTATCTTCAACAAAACTCTCAAAAAAAGCATTAACTATATGACCGTAGGAAAAATGTTCTTCAACTTCAATTCCATGTTCTAAAGCTAATTTTTTAGCATCTTCAAAAGACATATCTTGGAAAAAATCTATACCAGTTTTTTCTTTAATTAAATCAACCATATGAGCTCTTTTATATTTTGGAGCTAAGTTGATATGATTTCCTAAGAAATCTACTTCATATGTTCCATTTAACTCAAAGGCAGCAGTACTAATTATTCCTTCACAAATATCCATCATGCCTTCTAAATCTGAGAAAGCTTTGTAAAGTTCAACAGTTGTAAATTCTGGATTATGTTTACGGTCCATTCCCTCATTTCTAAATAGTCTTCCTATTTCATAAACTGCATCCATACCACCAACAAGTAAACGTTTTAAAGGTAGTTCTGTTGCTATACGCAAATACATGTCAATATTTTGAGCATTATGATGGGTTATGAATGGCTTTGCAGCTGCTCCTCCAAGGATTGTATTTAAAACTGGTGTTTCTACTTCAGTATATCCCAAGTTATCTAAATACCTCCTAATAGAACGAATTATTTTAGGACGAGCAAAAGCAATACGTCTGGCATCATCATTCATTATAAGATCGACATAACGTCTTCTAAATCTTTCTTCTACATCATTTAAACCATGATATTTTTCAGGAAGAGGCCTTAAGGCTTTAACTAAATGAGTATACTTTAGACATTTAATAGTAATTTCTCCAGTTTGAGTTTTCATAAGTATTCCCTCAATACCTACAATATCCCCGATATCAGCACTTTTAAATAAGGTATATGTATCTTCTCCAACATCATTAATGGAAATATAAATTTGAATATTTCCTAGTTTATCCTTAATGGAAAAGAAACTAGCTTTACCCATTTTCCGAATAAACATAATTCTTCCTGCAACAGCTACATTAACATGAAGTTCTTCTAATTCATCATGAGATAAGTCTTGGTACTTGTCTTTTATATTTTTAGAAAAATCAGTTATTTCAAAACGATGTCCAAAAGGATCAATTCCCAAATCTTTTAGTTTTTCAACTTTATCTCTTCTGACTAATTCTTGTTCACTAAATTCTCGCATTCTCATCACCTCTACATATTTTACCACAAAAAAACAATCTTAGAAACCCAAGATTGTTAAAAATTACTTAAATTTTATATAATTTTTTGTTTTTCTTAGATACTACATAGATTACTGCAACAGCACCAACGCCACATGCAAGTATTGCTAGAGGTAGTGTTGCACCAGTGTCGACATCAGTAGTTGTGTCTATTTCAATTTCGATTTCTCCACCAACTGAAGGATTTTCTATAGTAAGAGTACAACCTGTAACTCCTTGTTCTACTTCAAGAACTACAGTTGCTAAATCAAAACTTGCATCGCTGATTCCTTCAACTGATGTAAACATGAAGTTGGCAGAATTACCAGTATTGTTTGTCCATCCTTCACCTGGAGTAACTGATACTATTTTCCCTTTATCTGATGGAGTAAAAACAAAATTACCACTAAATTCATTTAATGTTTGAGTATTGTTTTCTACTCTAATTTCACAGACAGAACGACAAGTTCCTTCAGGACAATTAGTATCTTTTTCACAGCTACCAACAATGTCTAATGCTTTTGCACTAAGTGGAAGTGCTGCAACAACTCCTATCACTAAAAAACTCAATAATTTTTTCACACACATCTCTCCTATCTCTATTATGTCTAAATTATAACATAAAAATACAAAAAACAACATATTTTTTTAAAAAATATATTAAAAAGTGTAAAATTGTGTTATCATATTAAAGTAATATAGGTGATGGTATGAGAAAAATATTAATTAAAATTAAGGATAATACATTTATTATTAAAGAAAAGATTAAGCTTTCTAGTGAATACAAAAATATTATAAATACTAATGTTATAAGTTGTAATGAATTAGTTTTTTCTGATGAATATATATTAAATAATAAAAAAATTGTAGCAACTTTTTTACAAGAATTAACTAATACATATAATGTTGATACAATAAATCTGGAAAAAAATGATTTTGTTTTAATGATTTTAGACGTAATTAAAAATAATAAAAATATTACATCCTTAATCTTAAAAGAAGATAGTCCACTAACATTTAAGATGTGTGAAGCAATAATGCATTCATATATAAAAAATGTTAATTGTTATACATTACAACCTTTTATGATTGAATATTTGGATAAATATGATATTTTAGTTGAATCACGAAATGAAATATTATATCTCTCTAAATTTATGATAGATAATAATTTAAGTATTTTCTCATCAATGTTTTATAAAATGACATTAAATATGGATTTACCATTGAATGAACAAGATGAACAAGATTTTGAAGCATTTTGTAAAATTAATAAATATTTAAAAACTATTAATGTCAATATTGTAAATAAAAGTGATTTAGAGTATATAATTAAAACTTTAAGGGCTAATAATAAAAAGAATATTAAAATTGTTATTCATGAAAATATTAGTAGTCCTGAAGCTATTGAATACTTAAGAAACTTTAATAAGAAAAAAAGTAAAAGATATAAAATATATTTTAGATTAGAATATAGCAATGAATATTTAAAAGATAATATATTTAAACAAACAAATATAAGTATTTTAAGAACTTGTGGATATTTAATATTACTTATTGTATTCTTCTCTTTTGGTTATGTTTTTTATGATAATTATGAATCAATGCAAAGTGATACAACTATTAAAGAAAATATAACAAAGGTAATAGAAATAAATAATTCAGAAGATATTATTGCTGATTTAAATAAAGATAAAAAAGAAGATGAAAAATTAGTTATAAATGAAGATATTGCTAGTTTAATTAATGTTAATCCCGAAACTGTTGGATGGATTAAAGTAAATAATACTAATATTGATTATCCAATTGTTCAAGGTGTTAATAACGAATATTATTTGAAACATAATTTTTATCTAGAAGAAGATAAAAATGGTTGGGTATTTATGGATTATCGTAATGATGCTGAGAGAATAAGTGATAATACAATTTTGTATGCTCATAATAGATATTATAGTGGTGTTATGTTTGGAACACTGCAAAATACTTTAAGATATAGTTGGTATAGTAATCCTGAAAATCAAATAATAAGTTTTAGAACACTTTATGATAATTTAGAATACCAAGTATTTTCAATTTATAAAATAAGTCTTACGACCGATTATATGAAAACTATTTTTGTAGATGATGCTGATAGATTAGAATTTTTCAATATGTTAAAGGATAGAAGTATTTATGATTTTGGTGTAGAACTTAGTGGTGATGATAAAATAATAACTTTATCTACTTGTGCTGATGAATATAACCGTTATGTACTTCATGCCGTATTAAAAACAACTGATGAATAAAAATTATTCATCAGTTGTTTTCAAATGGATTTAAAGCTTTACAAATATCCTTTTTCGGAGATCTTGTTAGTACTAAGTTATCACTTTTCACTCTTTCTCTAGTTATACTTATATTATCAATATAAAACTTTTCAATCATTTTTATAGCAAAATCATCAACATCATCTAAATCAGGTGCAAAATCATCTAAAAAATAATTTCCGCGCATTTCTTCTACTATTTCATGAACTGGAGTATTTTCAATATAGAAAATTGTATCTTGCCATGAAGAATCTAAAACATTTCTTTCTTGTTCAATAATTAAATTTTTATAAACATTAGCAATAATATATTGATAAATTAATGCATCATCTATTCCTGAATTTTTGGCTTCAACCCGAAAATTATCGATAAAATCTTCATCACTAGAATCATTATTTAGTTTTGATTCTGCTATTTCATACATGTCTAATATGGTTATAATTGTTTCTTCTTCTGTAGTTAAATCTTGCAATATTTCTTGGAATGAAAAAATACCAAAAGGATTAATTGATAAAAATGTTGATAAACTATCTAAAATACTTTCATAAGCTAAATGTTTTTCTAAATAATTTTTCATAGTAAATTCAACAAATTCTTTTAAAACATGTTCTCTAATCTCTCTATCTATTTTCTTTTCTAAAGATAGCAGCTCAATATAATAAGATGAAGCTTCATAAAATTCAAAATCTTCATAAATTTTTGTTGCAAAACTAAAAGAAACATAAGCATCAGAATAAACAATTAATTTAGTAATAATATAAGCTAAGCGAGGTGAAATAATTCCTTGAAATTCTTTTTCTATTGCATCTTCTGTTAAGTAATTGCTTAAATCTTGTATATAATCCTCACTATTATCATATAAATATTTAACCTTTTCTTCTAATTTTTTCTTACAAATTTCAACTATGTTATTAATTTCCATATATATCCCCCACTAACAAATTATACCATTTGAGATGAATACCAATAATAATTATCAGTATCACTATTATATTTAAATGTGTGTTCATAAGTTGTGATATTATTTAAATAATTGTTTACATCAAAATTAGTACTATACTTGATATTACTATTGATACTAGACCTATTTTCATCATTATAGCAATTATTGGTTGTTGTATCACATTTTAAATAATAATCATAAATTTTTATTTCATCTTCTGATACAGCATATCTAGCCATTTCTTTATATTCAATAAAGTTAGTTTCTAGTTTTTCATTGGTATCATAAATATAATAATAATCTAATTCATCATTAAATTTTGCTTTAATACTTTTAGTATAATCAAAATCAGTAGGACGATATGTAATATCGGGTCCTAAAACAACTTTTAAAGCTTTTTCAAAACTAGCTAAACTAACTTTGTATAATGGTGTGTAGTTATCTTGATTACTTACAACTGTATTTAATTCTTCTGTACTAAGTGTCTCTAAGCTAAATTCATCATAATTTAAGATATATTGATATAACATTGCTTGAACATAACGTGCATTTTGATTAGCTAAATTATTATTTCTAATAAAATAAGTGGAATGAACTCCATTATATTCTAATTCATTATTTTCTAAAAAATAAGAATATAGTTGATGAATGGTTTGTTCATCTACTTCTTTTGATTCATTATGTTCATTATTAATATTTGTTTGTCCTTCAAAATCAAAAAGTTTTATAAAAAGAAAACTCAATCCTACTACTAATATAATTACTATAATAATCATTATAATTTTTTTCTTGCTCATAGCATCACCATAATTAAATTTTATCACGAGATTTTAATAATGACAAGAATATAGTATAAATTTATATGTTTTTGTAAATAAAATATGAATGTTAATTAACATTCATATTATTAGTACAAGTATATCCTAAGTTATTTTCATAATAATTTTTAAAGCCACCGTATGATACATCAAATGTTCCTCCGGCTTCTAAATCAAGAGTTGATTGTGGTAAATCTGCTGAAATAGTTAAAACATGATTAGTATCATCATATGAAGCTATACCTGTTTGATTATTAAAGGTTATTATTTCAGGTTTATCCCCAACAACATTTAAATAATCTTCTTCATTAGCAAATGTATAAGTGTAAACCCGACGAGCAATTCCCATATAATTTAGGCCTGTTTCACTACTACCAATTAATAAATTATCACTAATAGTCATAGTTCCATCATAACCTTCAATACTTGATTCTGGTGATGAACATTCTGTAATGGCTGTAATAGCATATGGTGCGACATATAATACGGCATTAACTTCCTTTTTGTTTCCAGCATCATCAGTTAAAGTAATTCCAACATCATATGGTCCACCAACAGTAGTTAGATAACCTTGAACTGCTGATTCATCAGTAAAATTAAATGTACAATTTGAAGCATCATTGCAATATTCAACAAAGTCATCTATTGAATAAGTAGTTGTATTAACAACTTTATAAGATACTTTAAGTTCAGCAGTTGGAGCTGTTTCATCAACAACATGAACTGTACCACTATATGAATCATCTCCACAAGTAATGGTAAAATTGTAATCACCTAAAGCATTGGCATTAACATTGTTGTTATTTAAGTTACATGAACTTGCTCCTCCACCAGTGATGGTTGCATAATCATTGATATTATCCGATAATGTTTCACCCAATCCTATAGTAACCTCTTTAAGAGTGACATTAGCTTTATTACTGCTCATATTTAAATAATAATAAACTCCAAATGCTACTGCTGCAATTAATACAACAATTATGATAACAAATAAAACTTTGTTCATTGGTCTTTTTGGTTTTTCTTGTTTTGGAGGAACTGCTCCGATATCTTCTATTTTAGTTGGTTCAACAAATCCATTACTACCAACACTTCCTAAAGCAATACTACTTGGCTCTTGACCTATGCCCCCACCCATATTGCTTGGCATATTAGAATTAGCATTTTCAGTACCTGGAATTGGTGTTGCTACTGGTTCTGCTGGTGTTGGAGTGTTTGGAGTTGGAACTTCAGGATTAGAAGTGATAGTTGCCCCTTGGGGAGGTACAGATCCTGGAACTTGATTTACACCATCTACTTGAGGATTTGTAACCACATTTGGTGTTGGATTAATATTTGGTGCTCCTAAAGTATCTGGAGTTCCTAATGTATTGGAACCATTTAAATTATTATTGGGAGTTGTTCCCAAATTTTGTGCTTGTCCTAAATTATTTTGATTTTGTTCATTCATTATATCAGCCCCTTATTATTAGCATACTTTAATTATACTGTTTTCTAAAATATTTTTCAACTACTTTTTAGTATTAATTGAAAAAAACTTAAGGCTAAAGCTTTAAGTTTTAAATCAATTTTTTAAATTCATCTCCCCGATCTTCAAACTTTTTATATTGATCTTGAGAAGAACTACCTGGTGATAATAATACTATTTCACCACCCTCAACATTTTCTTTAATCTTTTGTATCGCTGTATTTAAATTATAACATTTGATGCAAGGAATATTTTTAGTTTGGGCATAATCACTAACAATTTCTGTAACCTCACCAATAGAATAGATTATTTTAACATTATCCAAATAATTATTTAGCTCATTAAAATCTTGATTACGATTTAGGCCACCTAAAATTAGATGAATTGGTTTATTAAATGTTTTTAATGCTGTAATTGTAGCTGTTGGATTAGTAGATTTAGAATCATTATAATAATCTACTCCATCTATAGTTTTAACATATTCAATTCTATGTTCTACTCCTCTAAATGTTTTGATAAATTCTGTAACTTTTTCTTTGTCTAAATTAAAGAGTTTAACAACTAATAAAGAAGCTAAAAGATTTTCATAGTTATGAGTGCCTTTTAATAACATATCATCTAAATTAACATATTTTTTGTTATCTAAATATAAAAATCCATCTTTAATATAATTAGAATCATTATTAAAATATATTTTAGAAGATGCTATATCTTTAGTTAAATTCATAGAATCAATATTGCTATAATTAATTACAGCAATATCTTTATTAGTATGATTATTAAAGATTTTTTTCTTAGTATTGATATAATTTTCATAAGTTCCATGATAATCTAAATGGGTAGGACAAAGATTAGTAAGAACACTGATATTAGTTTTAAAATCATGAAAATCATATAATTGATGGTCACTGATTTCTAAAAGTAAAATATCATTACTACTTATATCACTCAGTAAATCACATAAAGGTGTACCAATATTTCCGCCGAGGATAACTTTATATCCATGTAACTTTAATAAATTATAAATCATTGTAACAGTTGTAGTTTTTCCATTAGAACCAGTTACACCAATAATGGTTAAATACTCAGGTAAATAATGATATGCAAGTTCCATTTCATTAATACAAGGAATATTTAACTCATGAATTTTTTTTGCAACATCACTAGTAGCCATTATCGCAGGATTTTTTACTATTAAATCATAATTTTTACTTATTAAACTACATTGATCTTCAGTAATAATTATTTTTACTTTTAGCGACTCTAATAACTCTTTATCTTCTTTTTTTAGCTCTTTTAAATCACTTATTGTAACATCATTTTTTAAAGCTAGTAGTTTTGCTGCGGCAATACCACTACGAGCTGCTCCTAAAATTAAGATTTTTTTCCTTTCATACATTTATATCACCTACTAAAATTATATATTTTTATTGCTCTTTTTGCAATATTATCTCTTATTTAAACTAAGAATATAATTACTTCTATTAGTAATTCCTGGTATTTTAGTAACATCAAAGCCATTTTGATAAAATTCAATTTGTTCTTCACTATTCATTGTCCAAGCATATAGTGCTAAAATATTAGGAATATTAAATTCATCTAGAAAATCCCGATAGTTTGAAACACTAAAATCTAAATAATTATAAATATTTGATAGTATTAATATATCAAAATCATTACTAATTAAATTTTTTAAATCTAATAAATTACAGTTATAAAATACCGGAACATCTATTTTTCCTAATATATTTTGTAATTCATAGTATTTTTCTTTATTTAAATAAGGTATCTTTACACTATTATTTTTTAATGATGATAAAAATAAAGTGTTATTAGTTTTAATTGAAGAAAAATTTTTTTGTAAAATATATAACTTATTGAAAAAACAAGTACTTTCTTTTGGCAAAAATGGGAGTAATTTGTTATATATTTTTAGATTATCTAAATTATCTGTTATAAACATTTGATAGAAATCTTCATAAGATAAATACTTAATTGCCGTAAATTTTAATAAAAAGTAATACCAAGTAACAATATTATAATCAAAAACTTCAATACTCTTGGCCCCATTTAGAAGAGAAGTAAAATACTGATCTCCACTACCTAAAACAGTTAAAACTCGAGCATTAGAAAAATCAAATATATCTTTATAGGCACTAACATTTTCGTCAGTAAAATCATATATCTTTTGCATAAATACCCTCTTATCTACTATATCTCATATTAAATTTTTCAATTTGAGATAAATGTTCTTTAGATCTTTGTAGCATTCTAGATATACCTAATTCTCTATCGTTATCTTGATTAAAATTTTCGGTATTTCTAATAATTTCACTGCTAGTTACTATTTGTCTAATTAAATCAAAATTTGCTTCATTTAAAATGATATCATTATTTTCTAAATTAATTTGTTTTACGGAAGCATTTCGGATATAACCTTTATAAAAAGTTAATTCTAATTCTAAAGCAGTAGGCATTGGTTGATTAATATTAGATAATGAAGGTATAATAATATTTAATTTATTATTTATAATTGTAATTTTATATTGATGAGAATGGCCATGTAAAATTATTGGAGAACATGTTTCTATTAAGCTACCATTATTGATATGGTGAAATAATTGAATTTTATCGTTTTTTAAATTAATCGTCATATTATTATAACCACCGATGATAAAATCATGACGATAGTTATTACATAAATCAATTAAATTTAAGCAATATGTATTTAGAGCACTTAAATCATGATCTCCAGCAACACTAAAGGTTAAAATACTTTTATCTGATGGATAATTTTTGATAAAATGTTCTGCTTGCTTATATACATCAGTTATTTTTTGTGAGCCAGCTGTATAAGTTCCATCAATAATGTCTCCTCCACAAAAAATTAGATGAATGCCATTTTTAACACAATAATCAAAGGCTTTATTTATTAAATCTATTCTTTCTAAATCATTACCAAAATGAAGGTCAGATATTAGTAAGACTTTTAAACTATTATCTTCAGCATCAGTAATGATTGTTCTATCTTGAGACATATTTTTTAAATCTTTTAAATTATAGATTGAATTAACTCCATTATATCTTATATTACCATTAGAATAATACTTGCGATAATATGTAAAACCATTATTTTTTAAATTTAATAAATCCGCAGTTAACTTTTCAGGTGTAATATGTAATTCTTCACATATTTCATTACCAGTTTTTTGTTCTTTAATCATGGCAATTAATCTTGGGATATAATTTGTTTCATCTATTCTTTCTTCATGAGTTATTACTTTTTCTTGAGCTAATAATTTTCTAATTTTAGGAATTAAGAAATTGTAAAAAGATTTACTTAAATCTTTATTCCAATTTTCACTTGGTTTTGGATTGTGTAAATCACTACCATATCTAGCTATAATTAGTGCTTTTTCTTCTTCACTTAAAGAATTAATTACAGCATTTATTTTTTCTTCAGAATAGTTACTAAAATATTCATAAATTGATTGCAACCTTGACATTAAAAAAACCCCCTTTAAATATGGGATATATATTAACACAAATTGCCAATTTTGTCAAATTGAGCAAAAAAAGAAGATGCTATATAGCATCTTCTTGAGATCCTTCTAGTTCTGTTTTTAAATCAGCATCATCCATAAGTTTTTCTTCTAGGACTTCACTAGCATCATCATCTAAAACATCTTTTTCAAGTTCTATAGTTAAATCACTATATTGTTTATAACCTGTACCTGCAGGGATAAGTTTTCCAATGATAACATTTTCTTTTAAACCTTGCAAGTAGTCAACTTTACCATGAATAGCAGCATCGGTTAAAACTCTTGTTGTTTCTTGGAATGATGCAGCAGATAAGAATGAATCTGTTTCAAGAGATGACTTCGTAATACCAAGCATAATTGGATTACCTTTAGCAGGAATGCCACCAGATAAAATGACTGGTTTATTTCCTTCAGTAAATTCTCTTAGTGATACAGTTAGACCTTCAACAAAGTCTGTGTCACCACTATCTGTAATACGAACTTTATTAATCATTCTCTTAACAATAATTTCAATATGTTTATCGGAAATATCAACACCTTGAAGTTTATATACTTTTTGAACTTCTTTTAGTATGTATTCTTGAGCAGTAAGTGGGTCTGTTACAGCAAGTAATTCTTTTGGTGAAATAACACCTTCAGTAAGTTTGTCACCAGCTTCAACAGTGTCTCCAACACTAACACGAACCTTCATGTTGTAATTTGTTACGTGTTCTCTTACACCTGCTTCATTTTCAATAGTAATTAGATGTTTGCCATTTTGTTCTTCGATACCAATAACTTTACCAGAAATTTCAGCAATTGTTGCTTTTCCTTTTGGAGTACGTGCTTCAAATAATTCTTCAACTCTTGGAAGCCCTTGAGTAATATCGGCATCTCCACCATGGGCAACACCTCCTGAGTGGAATGTACGCATGGTTAACTGAGTACCTGGTTCACCAATTGATTGAGCAGCCATAATACCTACAGCTTCACCCTTTTCAACTAAGTTACCAGTTGCAAGGTTACGTCCATAACATTTTTGACATACACCATTATTTGATTTACATGTAAGAATACTTCTAATTTCGATCTTTTTAATACCTGCTTTAGTAATTTTAGCAACTGCATTTTCAGTAATCATTTCTCCAGCTTCAACGATAACTTCTTTAGTTTCTGGATTAACAATTTTCTTAGATGCAAAACGACCTAAAATACGTTCAGCAAGTGGTTCAATTATAGTGTTATCTTTATCATTTAATAAATCATATACTACTAAGCCTTGAACAGAACCACAGTCGTATTCTTTAACTATGATATCTTGAGCAACATCAACTAAACGACGAGTTAAGTATCCAGAGTCAGCAGTACGAAGAGCAGTATCGGCAGAACCTTTTCTTGAACCGTGAGTTGATAAGAAGAATTCAGATACACTTAATCCTTCGATAAATGATGAAGTAATTGGAATTTCTACGGTAGAACCATCTGGTCTAGCCATAAGTCCACGCATTCCTGCAAGTTGAGTGAAGTTCGAAATTGAACCACGAGCACCACTGTTCATCATCATGAAGATTGGGTTATCATAATTATTCTTACTAAGTTCAGCAAGTTCATCTTTAATTTCATCGGTTGCATTATTCCAGGCAGTAATAACATTTTCATATCTTTCAGTTTCAGTTATTAAACCTCTTTGATATTGTTTATTTATTTTATCTACTTTAGCTTTAGCACGTTCAATAATTTCTTCTTTATCATCACTTCTTACAACGTCAGCGATTGATACTGTTACACCTGCAACTGTTGAATATTTGAAACCTAAGTCTTTTAATTTATCAAGCATAATTGATGTTTCTGTAGTTTTATATCTTTTAAATACTTGAGCAATCAACCAGCCTAAAGTTTTCTTAATAAATGGTTGTACTAATGGCATTTTAGCTATTTCTTCTGGAATATTTGAACCCATGCTCAAGAAATATTTATCTGGTGTTATTCCTTCGATATTTTCTTTAGTTCCTTCATTAACATATGGGAATGTATCTGGTAGTATTTCATTAAATTTAATTTTACCTACAGTTGTAACTAAATATTTATCTTTTTGTTCATCAGTAAACAATTTATATTTAAATGAACTAACTGGAATAGCAATTCTTGTATGAAGATCAATTTCTCTTCTTTCATATGCCATTAATGCTTCATTTGGATCTTTATATACGTGTCCTTCATTTGGAAGACCCGCATATTCAATAGTTAGGTAACAATTACCTAAAACCATGTCTTGGCTTGGTGTAACGATTGGTTTTCCATCTTTAGGGTTTAATATGTTATTAGCACCAAGCATAAGTATTCTAGCTTCAGCTTTGGCTTCTTCAGAAAGTGGTACGTGAACCGCCATTTGGTCACCATCGAAGTCAGCGTTAAATGCTGTACATACTAGTGGGTGAAGACGAATTGCTTAACCACCAACTAAAACTGGTTCAAATGCTTGAATACCAAGTCTATGTAGAGTTGGAGCACGGTTTAAAAGTACTGGATACTCTGTAATTACATCTTCAACAATATCCCATACTGCTTCATCACGAGCATCGATTAATTTTTTAGCTCCCTTAATGTTATGAGCAAGACCACGTTCTACAATACCATTAATTACATGTGGTTTAAATAATTCAATAGCCATTTCTTTAGGTAGACCACATTGATACATTTTTAGGTTTGGTCCAACAACGATAACCGAACGACCTGAATAATCAACTCTCTTACCTAACAAGTTTTGACGGAAACGACCTTGTTTACCTTTAAGCATGCTAGATAAACTCTTAAGTGGACGATTACTTGCAGCAGTAATACTTCTGCCACGACGACCATTATCAAATAGAGAGTCAACAGCTTCTTGAAGCATACGCTTTTCATTTTGAACAATAATAGTTGGTGCTCCAAGTTCTAATAACTTCTTTAAACGATTATTACGATTAATAATACGACGATATAAATCGTTTAAGTCACTAGTTGCGAATCTTCCACCATCAAGTTGAATCATCGGACGAAGTTCTGGAGGTATTACAGGTAGTACATCTAGAACCATCCATTCAGGTTTATTACCTGATTCTTGGAATGCTACTAAGCAATCAAGACGTTTTACTAAACGAATTCTCTTTTGACCTGTAGTATTTTCAAGTTCTGCTCTTAAATCTTCAATTTCTTTATCTAAATCAACACGTTTTAGTAATTCTTTAATAGCTTCAGCACCCATACCTACAGTAAAAGTATTACCATATTTTTCATAGTAAGCACGATATTCTTTATCTGATAAGGTTTGTTTTACTTCAAGTGGTGCTGTTCCTGGGTCAATTACAACGTATGAAACAAAATATAATACTTCTTCTAGGTCTCTCGGAGACATATCTAGAACAAGACCCATTTTAGATGGAACACCTTTAAAGAACCAGATGTGAGAACATGGTGCTGCTAGTTCAATGTGCCCCATTCTTTCACGTCTTACTTTAGAACGAGTAACTTCAACACCACAACGATCACAAATAATATTTTTATATCTTAATCTTTTGTATTTCCCACAGCTACATTCATAATCTTTAGTTGGTCCAAAGATTTTTTCACAGAATAAACCATCTCTTTCGGGTTTTAGGGTCCGATAGTTAATTGTTTCGGGTTTCTTTACTTCCCCATAAGACCATGAACGGATCTTTTCTGGGGAAGCAATACTAACCTTTATTCCTTTAAATTTACTTACATCAATCATTTTTATTCACCTATATCCCCTTCATCTAAAGTATCTATATCACCTGGAAATTCTAAATCATCTAAATCCTTTTCTTCCTCTTCTTCGTAATCATCAATTGGAGTTGATTCATCTGGTTCACTTGGAGTGATATCATTTGGTGTTACTTCTATTTCATCAATTCTAAAAGCATCATTTTCATCGTCATCTTCTTCTATTTCTTTGAATTCTATTACTTTATCATCTTGATCTATTATTTGAACATCTAGCGCTAAAGCTTGGAATTCTTTAACTAATACTCTGAATGATTCAGGAACTCCTGCTTGATCAACTACTTTACCTTTTACTAATGATTCATAAACTTTAACACGACCTACAATATCATCTGCTTTAACAGTAAGGATTTCTTGAAGAACATGAGAAGCACCATAAGCATATAATGCCCAAACTTCCATTTCTCCAAATCTTTGACCTCCAAATTGGGCTTTACCACCAAGAGGTTGTTGAGTAACAAGTGAATAAGGTCCAGTTGCACGAGCATGAAGTTTATCATCTACCATGTGATGTAATTTTACCATGTACATAACACCAACATTGATACGATGATCGAATGCCTCTCCAGTACGGCCATCGCGAAGTTCAACTTTACCATCTTCAGCCATACCAGCAGCTTTCATTTCTTCTAAGATATCTTCCCATGTAGCTCCATCAAATACTGGAGTTGCATAATGAACACCTAATTTTTTACCAGCCATTCCTAAATGTAATTCAAGAATTTGACCAATATTCATACGAGATGGAACACCTAGAGGATTAAGCATGATGTCAACTGGTCTACCATCTGGTAAGTAAGGCATATCTTCTTCTGGTAAAATAAGTGAGATAACCCCTTTATTACCATGACGACCTGACATTTTATCTCCGACTTGAATCTTACGTTTTTGAATTATATATACTCTGATAACTTTAGATACTCCTGCACCTAATTCATCAGAATTTTCTTTTGTGTATACTTTAACATCGTGAACAATACCACCTGCACCATGTTCAACACGTAGTGATGTATCTCTTACTTCACGAGTCTTTTCACCAAATATAGCATGTAATAATTTTTCTTCACTAGTTAATTCTTGAACACCTTTTGGTGTAACTTTACCAACTAGGATGTCTCCTTCTTTTACTTCTGTACCAATTCTAACAATACCATCAGCATCAAGATTTTTACGAGCATCTTCACCTACATTTGGAATATCTCTAGTTATTTCTTCTGGTCCAAGCTTTGTATCACGACATTCTATATCATAATGCGAAATATGAAGTGATGTATAAACATCATCTTTAACTAATCTTTCGTTTAATATTACTGCGTCTTCGTAATTATAACCATTAAATGTCATGAAAGCAACAGTCATATTTTTACCTAAAGCTAGTTCTCCTCCATCTGTTGATGGTCCATCAGCAATTACTTGACCAGCATGAACTTTATCGCCAGCTTTAACTAATGGATGGTGATTTATACAACTTGATGCATTAGATCTTTCAAAGTTAGCAAGGTTGTATGTATCTGTTCCTTTTGCTACTTTAACAACTATTTTTAAACCATCAGCATATTCTACTACACCATCAGCTTTACATACAATTGTTGAACCAGAATCCCTTGCTGCAATATATTCAACACCTGTACCAACTATTGGTGCTTCAGTTTCTAGTAGTGGCACTGCTTGACGTTGCATGTTAGCACCCATTAGTGTACGGTTAGCATCGTCATATTCAAGGAATGGAATACAACTAGTTGTAATTGCTACAACTTGACTAGGTGCAACGTCGATGAAATTAACATGCATCTTATCAACATATACAGTATCACCATTTAAACGAGCGATAACTTCATCTTCAACAATTTCATTATTTTCATTTAATTTTATTGTTGCTTGAGAAATATAGTAATCTTTTTCTTCATCAGCAGTCATATAAACTACTTCATCTGTTACTTTACCATTTTCAACCTTCTTATAAGGAGTCATGATAAAACCATATTCATTTATTTTTGCATAACCCGCAAGAGATGTAATAAGTCCGATATTTTGACCTTCTGGAGATTCAATTGGACAAATACGACCATAATGGGATGAATTAACATCACGAACGTCCATTCCTGCACGATCACGAGATAGTCCACCAGGTCCTAGGCTTGATAAACGTCTTTTATCAGTAAGTTCTGCAATTGGGTTAATTTGATCCATGAACTTAGATAATTGAGATGAGCCAAAGAATTCTTTTAGGGCAGCAGTTACAGGACGAATATTAATTAAAGTCTTTGGAGTAACTGTTTCAAGTTCTTGAGTAGTCATTCTTTCACGAATAACTCTTTCCATTCTTGCCATACCAATTCTAAATTGATTTTGAATTAATTCTCCAACTTGACGAACTCTTCTATTACCTAAGTTATCGATTTCATCATCTGAACCAATACCAGAATGCAAACCAATATAATAATTTAGTGATGCATAAACATCAGGTATTGTAAGACGTCTTACATCAACTCGTGGATCTGTACCAATTATTGTAATAGTTTTCTTTTCATCAAGAGGATCTATTACTTTTACAGTTTGAATTTTATTGTAATCATCTAATTCTTCATTGATTTTAGCTTCTTTAATATTTAAACCTTCAGCAAAAAGAGGTTTTAGTGTTTCTATTAATTCTTTGGTTATAAGAGTTCCAGCTTCAGCAATTACTTCTTTACCATTTATAATAGGTTCTGCTAAAGTTAAGCCAGTTAATCTATCTAAAATATTTAATTTTTTATTAAATTTATAACGACCAACTTTAGCTAAGTCATAACGGAATCTATCAAAGAATCTTGTAATAAGTTGGTTCTTTGATGAATCAAGTGTTGCTGGTTCACCTGGTCTTAGTTTTTCATAAATTTCAATTAATGCTTCATCTGTATTATTAGTATTATCTTTTTCTAATGTATTGATAATATATTCATTTTCACCAAATAATTCAATAATATCTTCATCACTAGATAAACCTAAAGCTCTAAGTAGAGTTGTTACAGTTACTTTTCTAGTTCTGTCAATTCTGACATATAAAACATTACGAGCATCAGTTTCGTATTCTAACCAGGTACCTTTATTAGGTATTAATTCTCCACTAATTATATGACGTCCATTTTTGTCAATTTCCTTTTTAAAATAAACACTAGGACTACGTACAAGTTGAGAGACAATAACTCTTTCTGCTCCATTTATAATAAATGTTCCAGCATCAGTCATTAAAGGCATGTCACCTAAGAATATCGTTTGTTCTTTTACTTCTCCAGTTTCATGCACGAAAAGACGAGCTTCAACCTTAAGTGGTGCAGCATAGTTTACCATTCTTTCTTTAGCTTCTTTAATAGAATATCTTGGTTCATCAAAATAATAATCACCAAATTCTAAAGAAATATTACCAGTAAAGCTTTCAACAGGAAATAAATCATCAAAGATTTCTTTGATGCCTTCATCCAAAAATTCTTGATAGCTTTTCTTTTGAATTTCTAATAAATCTTTCAACTCCAAAACGTTTTTCGTTCTCGAAAAACTTCTTCTTTCACGATAGTCACCAAATTTTTTAACTTTATAAGCCACGATATCACCCCATACACAATTTTTTTTAGACTATATATTTAAAAAAATAAATATACCACCAATTTAAAATTCTAAATCCTAAATGGAAATATGTCAACTGATTTTTGCACGAAATACAAAAAAACCTTTACTTTTTTCCACTATTTCAATATTATACCACTTTTCTAGTGCCTTTTTTGTCGATTTAGCACCTTGGTCTTTATTTATGACAAACCATAATTCTCCATCTTCATCTAAATGCTCTTTTGCCTCCGTTAGTATTTGTAATACTGTCATCTTTCCTGCCCTAATCGGCGGATTTGTTATTATATATTTATATTTATTTAATACATTCTCATAAACATTACTTTCATATACTTTACAATTATTTATTTCATTTAATTTTATATTTCTTTCACATAAATGAATTGCTCTTTTATTTATATCAATTATTTCAACAGTAGCACCAGTTAAAGCCGCTAAAGTGATGCCAATAAATCCATAACCGCCACCAACATCTAAAACTAGTTCGTTTTCTAATTTAGAGTGATACCTTAAAAATGTTTCTACTAACAATTTAGATGCATAATCTATTTTATTTTTAGAAAATACACCATTATCACTTAAAAATGTAAGTGTAATATCATTTGTTTGATAAGTTATCTCTCTTATCTCACTTTTTAAATTTTCGTTATTTGTAAAATAATGTTCCAATAAAAGGTCCCCTTTTCTCCGACATATATTTAGTATACAATAAAATTTCGTTTAAAGCAACTAATTTTGTTAAATCTTTGAATTAAATTGTAAGTTCCCGTATTTTTTAATATGGGAACTTAGTTGTTAAATTTGATTTTGAGTGTTTTTT
>UREA01000016.1 GCA_900546715.1 uncultured Mycoplasmatota bacterium
AAATTCAACTGGAATTATGTGAATAACTAAATTCTGGTTGCATACATTAAAACTGGAATTTACTTTTTCACTTCACATTTTTTCACAATCGTTCGACAAAATTTGACAAAGCTAAATTTTTTTGGTATAATTTAGTCCCATTGTGGAAATACTATGAACGATATGAAAAATTTACACAAATTTGACAAAAAGAGTAGTTTGTGGTATAATGATATTGTTCGAGTAATTAGGGGGTATGGAAAAATGAAAGGATATGTTTTAGAATACGTTTGTGAAAACGAATTTAAAAAGTTGGAAAGGGCATTAAAAAAATATAATATGCTTGCATTCAAAAAGTTAAATTTTGATTATTATCCAGCTTTAAGAAATGGAAAATTTGTTGGTGAACTAGTTTCTGTTAATAAGAAAAATGGTACAGAAACATATGAACTTAAACTGCCAAGTGATAAGATGTTTGCACAAATTCATGGTGATGTTAAGTTAATATATACAGTTCATAAAAAAGATGAAGTAGTAGTTCTTGAAACTATTACACCATCTGATATCTTGCTTGAAGGACATAGATCAGAACTTACAACTTATAAGGGCATAATGATATCTAAAGCAAATGCATCTAAAGACATGTTTAAAATCGATTTATTAAATATGTTGCAAGATAAATAATTTTGGAAAAGATTTAAGATTTAAGGGGGTTCTTAAATCTTTTTTTCTTTTGCTATCACCGGATTACTCTAACCCTGAGCTAAAAGTGTAAAAAATTAATAAAAGTACTTGAAACAAATTTAGTAATGTGATATTATTATTGTGTCACGGACCTCTAGCTCAGTTGGTTAGAGCATCCGGCTCATATCCGGGCGGTCGAAGGTTCGAGTCCTTCGAGGTCCACCATTTATTATTTGTGCAGGTATGGCGGAATTGGCAGACGCGATAGACTTAGGATCTATTGGATTTATCCGTGGGGGTTCAAGTCCCTTTACCTGCACCAAATTATGGATTAAAAGAGATTGAAAAATCTCTTTTTTTATTGGTGGACTTTTTCGCCCGGGTTATGATTAAACATGTAATATAGGCTAAAAAAGTATGTAAAATAGTAAAAAATTAAAAAAATTTACATTTGCTTCCTTAATTCGACAAAATCCTCACTTAAGTTGTGGTAAGATACATCACTTAAGGAGGGCGGTTTATGAATTGCTTAGAAGAATTAATCGCGGAATTTGAAAGAATAAAAAGTTTTGGGTATGTACCAACAGTGGTAGATAATAGCATTAATGGAGGTGGTTTAACTTTCGAGAAACTGCTGGGTAAAGAGATTGATAATCTCTATACTCCAGATTATAGGGGAATAGAACTTAAAACCAAATCGCATTTTAGTCATTTTCCTTTAAAATTATTTGCTTATGCTTTTGATGGTCCCAAAGAGCATGAATCACTTGATATAGCTAGTCTTTATGGTTATAAAAGTAGTTATAGTTACTTTTTAAAAATTGCTCTTAAGTACAATAAACTAGTATATTTTAATAGACATTATTTTGAACTTAAAAGTGATAATGAAAAGTTTTATATTAATGTTTATAATAAAAACAAGAAGTTATTAGAACAACGCGGGTTTATTTATTTTGATGATCTAATTAAAAGATGTGTTTTTAAATTAAGTGATATGTGTCTTATTAGATATAGTAAAAAAACAATCAAAAATGTAATGCATTATAGGTATTATCAAATGACTTATTATAAATTGCAAGAAAATAAATTAATTAAATTAATAAAAGAAAATAAACTAACATTATTTACTCATTTATATTTTTATAAGGTAAATGGCATATTTGAAAATAGAAGTAAAAATATAGAACTTCAATTAAAAGAAGAGGCAATACCAGAGTTGTTTGAAAAAATTAGGGAGATAGAATGAAGGAATTTGATAAAATAATTGAGAAAGTAAAAAAGATAAAAAAATTGGAGTTTAAAGCTGGGGAAAAAACTTTAGAGCAAATAATAAAGAATAAAAATGTTTTGATTAAAGAAACATCTAGATATAATAAATTACCTATTAGTTTGATAGAATTATCTTCATTTAAAGATAATTCTATTAAGAAGTTTGGTAAAAATAATAATTTAAGTGTGTATCTAGAATTTAATAAAAAAGTATACTATTATAATTATTATTTTGAATTAAAAAGTGATTCTAAGAAATATTTTTTAAATATTTATAATCGTTGGCATGAGTTATTATATCAAGTAAATCTTATTTATTTAAAGAGACTTAAACATTTAGTTAATCAGACGTTAAACAATTTTTGTTTAGTTTATTATTGCTATACCTCTAAAGGTAATGCCACATATTATAATTATTATAAAGTTAACTGTTATAAATTAATTCATGAAGATATAATAGTAGATTTAATAAAAAATAGTTTTGTGGGGTTATATTTAAATGGTAGTAATTTAGAGTTAGTTATAAGTGAAAATAGGCTTAATAAGTTATTTAAAATAGCTATAGAAGTAAATTTTTAAAAGAAAGATGAAAAAACTTCACAAAAATAACACATTTATTACATACTTTTCTCAAAAATGTGTTATAATATTATTACGGAGGGAAGGAGATACGCGCGGTCGATCGAACAGACCGGTATAAGTTTAAGTTTTCTTAAATATGTTCGTTATTGATCATTAACTCTTTTACAAACCTTTCTATAATATAAATTATAGTCTTATAGTTCCTACAATATTAAAGTATTAAGTTTTCTTTTAAATATAAACAATTTAAATACTGCTGTTAGTATCTCCAACCTCCAAGATAGATTAATATCTATCTTTTTTCATGTAAATCTTGATTAATGTAGTATTTTTTGATATCATTAATATGATGATGGGAGTATATTATGGATTATAGTAAAACAAGTATATTTAATGTACAAGAATTAAGACAAGAACTTATATTAATGACGCTTAATGAAGTAATTGAAGCATTAGAATTTAAAGGATATAATGCTACTAATCAATTAGTTGGTTATCTAATTACTGGAGATTTAAAATATATTACAACATTTAATAATTCAAGAAAAAAAATTAGTGAATATGAGCGAAGTGAAGTTTTAAGAGCAATAATTAATGGTTACTTGGGGGTATAATGCGTTATCTAGGTCTTGATTTAGGAGTTAAAACTTTAGGGGTTGCTATAAGTGATAAAACTAATACTTTAGCTAGTCCTTTAACACTAATTGAATTTGAGCGGGAAAATTATGATGAGGCAATAGATAAGCTACTTAAAATAATTGAAGAATATAATATAAAGGAAGTTGTTTTAGGACTTCCTAAAAATATGGATAATTCTTTAGGGTTTGCAAGCAAGAGAAGCCTAAATTTTAAAAGTATGCTTGAGAATAATGGAATAGTTGTGCATTTGGAAGATGAAAGGCTTACTACAGTTAGTGCATTAAATATATTAAAAGATAACGGAATTCATAAAATAAATGAAAAAAAGAAGACTGATATAGTATCAGCAGTGATTATTTTAGAAAGTTTTTTGAGGAAGATATGAAAAATAATAAATTAGTAATAGAAAATGGCCAAAATACAGAAAAGTATGATATTTTATTAAATATAGATGTTGCAGGTGATAATTATATCATTTATACGAAACGGGAAAAAAATGAATTTGGGGATATTATTGCTTATGCGGGAAATTATGAATTTTTAGATGGTGTTCAATCAATTAGACCAGTTGAAGATGAAGAAATATTGGAGTTTTTAGATATGGTTTTATTAAATATTCAAAATAAAATGAATGGAAGTGAGTTTAATGACTAAACGAAAGAAAATAATTTTAATTATTGGTGGTGTATTACTTGTTTTAATTGCTATATTTGTGGGGCTTTATTTTTATTTGCTTAATCCAGTATCTAGTGGTAGTACTATAGTTTCTTTTACTGTTAATAATGGTGATAGTAAAACAGAGATTGTTGCTAATTTAAAAGATGCTGATTTAATAAGAAATAAATATGTTGCTTTAATTTATATTGTTTTAAGTGGTAATACTAATATTCAAGCTGGTAATTATGAGTTAAATCGTAATATGAGCACTGAAGATATCATTAAATCTTTAGCAAATGGTGATATAGTTGATGCTAAAAGAGAATCTGTTAATATTACATTTAAAGAAGGTATTACTTTAGAAGAATATTTAGAACTTTTAAGTGAAAATACTAATTTAGAATATGATGACATGATTGAAGAGATTAATAGTCCGGAATTTTTAAATAGCTTAATTAGTGATTATTGGTTTTTAACAGATGATATATTAAATAGTGATTTATATTATGGTTTAGAAGGTTATTTATATCCTAATACTTATCAAGTACATACTGAGACTACTTTAGGAGAAGTAGTTAGAAAAATGCTCGATGAAATGGCTAAACAATTAGAACCATTAAGAAGTGAAATTGAGGAAAGTAATTATTCAGTTCATGAAATACTTACAATGGCTAGTATTACTGAAAAAGAAGCAGTTAATTATGAAGATCGAACTAAAGTTGCCCAAGTTATATATACGAGACTTGATATGGGAATGAACTTAGGAATGGATGTTACGACCTATTATGGTGTGGGTAAAAGTATGACAGAAACACTTACAGATCTTGACTTAGCGGACGATAACCCTTATAATACTCGTAATGCATCTTTAATTGGCTTACCAGTTGGACCGATATGTAATCCAAGTAGCGAAAGCATTCGGGCCGTACTTAATCCTGCTGATACAAATTATATTTACTTTTTTGCAGATATTGTAACTGGTAATGTTTATTTTACAGATGATTATAATGAATTTTTAGAATTTCAAAGGTTATATGGATAGGTGAGAAAAATTGAAAGAACTAAAAGAAAATATCCTTGCGATGGAGGAATATGCTAAAGAAAATAATGTACCAATAATTGAGAAAAAATCAATTGTCTACATTATGAAGTATATTAAAGAACATAATGTTGAGGCGATTTTAGAAATTGGTAGTGCTATAGGATATTCAGCCATACTTATGGCATCAAGTAATGGTAAAGCCCAAGTTACAACAATTGAGCGTGACGAAGCAAGATACATGGAATGCCTTAAAAATGTTAAGAAATGTGGCATGGAAAAACGCATTAATGTTGTGTATCAAGATGCTTTAGAGCTTAATTTAAGTGAAGAATTAAAATATGATTTAATCTTTATTGATGCCGCGAAGGGACAATATATTAAGTTTTTTGAGAAATATAAAAATTTCTTAAAACCTGGAGGAGTTATTATAACTGATAATATTAAATTCCATGATTATGTTGGAAAGTCAAATATGCTTGATAAAGGTAATTTAAAAAGTTTAGTAGAAAAGATTGAAAGTTATATTGAATTTTTGAAAAATAATCCAGAATTTGATACCAAATTTTTAAATATTGGTGATGGACTTTCTATAAGTAGGTGGAAAAATTGATGAAATTAGTTACAGTTACAAGTAATACAATATCAGATAAATTAAAGAATAATGAGGATATAATGCTATTATATCCTCTTAAATCATATAGTGTAGGTTATCCTATAACTTTTGATATTAAGGATATTGATGGTTTTGTTTTAATTAATAGAATACTTGATGATTTTGAAATAGATGAATTAGAAAAGCAATTACATGAAAAAAATAATATAAAAGGTATAGTATTTGATGATTTAGGTATACTTGATATAGTAAGTGATTTAAATATTACTAAAATTCTTTTAATTAATCACTATGCTAATAACACTAGATCAATTAATTATTACTTAGAATACACGGATAGTGTTGTAGTATCTAGTGATATAACTGAAGAAGAAATAAAAGAAATTGTTAAAAACACAATAAAACCAGTGGTAGTAAATGTATTTGGGATGAAAGATTTAATGTATTCAAGAAGATTATTACTTACAAATTATGCAAAACATTATAATATTTCAAATAAAGATATGATAGATGCTAAAATTAATGACAATGGTTTTAAAATTTTTGAAAATGAATATGGTACTTATTTTTATGCAAGTAAGTATTATAATGCTCTAGATTTACTTGATTTAGATAATGTATTATATTTTTGGTATAATCCGGTATTTTTAGATGATGAAGAGATACTAGATGTGGTCATTAATAATGATGTAAATAACATAGATAACGATTCTTTATTTTTAGATAAAGCTACTACTTATAGGATAGGTGAAGCACATGACTGAATTACTAGCTCCAGCTGGAGATTTTGAAAGACTTTATTTTGCATTTCTTTATGGGGCTGATGCGGTATATTTTGGAGGGCAAAATTTTGGGTTACGCGCCAATGCCAAAAATTTTAACTTAGAAGAAATAAAAAAAGCTACTGAATATGCCCATAGCTTAGGTAAAAAAGTCTATGTAACAGTTAATATAGTACTACATGATAGTGATTTTGAAGGCTTGGATGAATATTTAAAATATTTAGAGAAAATCGGTATTGATAGTATTATTGTTAGTGATATTGCCGTAATTAAAAGAGTAAAAGAATTAGGTCTAAATCTAGATATGTGCTTATCTACTCAAGCTAGTACAATGAACTCCAGAGCTGTCAAGTTTTGGAGAAATCTCGGAGTTACAAGAGTTGTTTTAGCTAGAGAAGCAAGTAGGGATGCAATAAAAAGAATAAAGGATACAGGGATTGAAGTAGAAGCATTTATCCATGGAGCCATGTGTACTTCATTTAGTGGTAAATGTGTTTTATCAAATTATATGACTTTAAGAGATGCTAATCGTGGTGGTTGTGCTCAAGTATGTCGTTGGAATTTTGCGCGTATTGACGGAGAAGTAGATTTAACTATTACACCGAAAGATTTAAATATGGTTAAATTTTTAGAAGATGAAATTAATATGGGCATTGATTCTTTTAAAATTGAAGGTAGAATGCGTTCGATATACTATGTTGCAACAGTTATTTGGTGTTATAGAAGGATGATTGATGGCATAATTAATAAGACTTTAACAGAGCCAGATAAAGCATATTATTTAGCTATACTTAACCGCTGTGCAAATAGAGAATCCGCTCCCCAATTTTTTGATAAATTACCAGGAGTAGATGAACAATACTTTAATGGCAGAGATGAAGTTTCTAATCAAGATTTTCTAGGTTTAGTAATAGATTATGATGAAAAAAATAAAATAGCTACAATTGATACTAGAAATTATTTTGAAGTTGGCACAGAAGTTGAATTTTTTGGGCCAAATACGGAAACATTTAGTATAGTTTTAAATAAAATATATAATGACTCTGATGAATCAATTGATGCATCTCGTCATCCAAAGACAATAGTTAAAATTCCAGTTGATAAAAAACTCGCAAAAAATGACTTTATGAGACTAAAAGTGATTGACAAATCAAGTATTTTATAGTAATATTATGAACTGGAAATCAAAATAAAAAGGAGAGATAAAAATGAATGATAATAAATTTATTATGACTGCTGAAGGATACTTGCAAGCAGAAGAAGAATTAAATGAACTTAAAAATGTTAGAAGACCTGAAGTAATTAAGGCTCTAAAGGAAGCTCGGGCTCAAGGAGACTTATCAGAAAATGCCGATTATGATGCAGCAAGAAATGAACAAGCCCAAATTGAAGCTAAAATTCAAGAACTTGAATATAAGCTTGAACATGCGGAAATTATTGACAATAAAGATAAAAATATTGTTAATTTAGGTTCTACAGTAACTATTAGTTATGATGATGGAGAAGTAGAAGAATATAAATTAGTTGGTTCAATGGAAGCTGATCCATTTGAAAATAAAATATCAAATGAATCTCCTTTAGGTATAGCGCTTCTTTCACATCGTATTGGAGATACTGTTAATGTTGCAAGTCCTAATGGGGGATACAATATAAAGATTGAAAAAATCGCATAAGCAATTAAAATAATTGCTTATTTTCTTTTAGAATGTTATAATATTTTATAGTTAAGGAGAGAGATGTATGGAAAAAAATGTACACAAAATTGAAATTAAATTAGATAAGGAATGGGAATCTGCTTTAGATGCAGCTTTCAAGAAGAAAAACAAAGAAACAAAAATTGATGGTTTTAGAAAAGGTGCTGCTCCAAAAGATATTTATTTAAAGCACTTTGGTATTGAATCACTTTATGGTGATGCAGTTGATAGTGCTATTTCGGTTGCTTACAAAAAAGCACTTGATGAAAGTAAACTAGAACCAGTAGTAGAACCAAAAGTTGATGTAACAGGTATTAGTGATAGTAATATCATTTTTGAATTTACTATTATTACTAAACCAGAAGTAACTTTAGGGGAATACAAAAACTTAAAAGTAAAGAAGGAAAAGATTGAAGTAACTGAAGAAGAAATTGATCATGAAATTGAACATTTAAAAGAACATATGGCAGATGTAGTTACTAAAGAAAATGGTGAAATTGTCGAAGGAGATACTGCTATAATCGATTTCAAGGGCTTTGTTGATGGCAAGGAACTTGAAGGTGGCAGTGGAGAAAACTTTCCACTTGAAATAGGAAGTCATTCATTTATTCCAGGTTTTGAAGAAGGCTTAGTTGGTCTTAAAGCAGGAGAAGAAAAAGAATTAAACTTAAAATTCCCAGAAAATTATATTGAAGATTTAAAGAATAAAGATGTTACTTTTAAAGTTAAAGTAAATGAGGTTAAAACAAGAGTATTACCAGATATTAACGAAGACTTCTTTAAAGATTTAGGATATGATGATATTAAAACTGAAAAAGAATTAAGAGAACAAATTAAGAAAGATATTCATCATCAAAAGGAACACATGGCAGAAGATGCATTTATTGATGCTTGCTTAGAAGCCGCTTCTAAAAATTTAAAGGTTGATATAAACCCTGAAATAGTTGAAGAAGAAACAAGAAGAATGCTTGATGAATATTCTAGACAACTACAAATGCAAGGTATGAATATTGATACTTATTATCAAATGACTGGTTCAACTGAAGATGATTTAAAGAAACTTATGGAACCAGAAGCAACAAAGAGAGTAAAATATCGTTATTTACTTGAAGCAATAGCTGATGCTGAAGACTTAAAATTCACTAAAGAAGAAGTAGATAAGAGAGCTCACGAACTTGCAGAACAATTTGGTGTAGATGTTGAAGAAATAAACAAAGTTTATACTAAAGACATTCTTGAATATGATTTAAAGATGCATAAAGCATTAGAAATCTTAAAAGAAAATAACTAAAAGCACAACTTAGTGCTTTTTTTCTTTGCGTAGATATAGTTTATCTGTCTAATTTGTGTTATTTTTTAAAAAAATGTTCATTTTAACCATGCGTGGTTAGGTATAAAAGGCAACTTGTTGGTACACTATATACATGAGTGGTGAATATGAATATGAAAGAGGCAATAGCTAAAAAAATATTAAACATTTGTAAAGATAGAAATATCTCAATTAATAAACTGGCTACAATGTGTTGTTTAACTCAAAGCACTTTACAAAATATAGTTGCAGGACACTCAAATAATCCTAAAATATCAACTATATATAAAATATGTGAGGGATTAAACATCACACTAGGCGAGTTTTTTTCCGATGAATTATTTAAAAATATAAAAGATGAATAAAATTGACCTTACAAGGTTAATATTTTTTTGCCCTTTTGGGTTATAATTGTATATAGTAGACAGGATTCAACAAAATTTTTAATTCAACTTTGCTACAATATATTAGAAAGGATATATTTTATGAAAAAGAAATTAGTTATAATAATACCTATAATATTAATTATTGTTGTATTTTCTTCATTTTTATTAATAAATAACAATAATAAAAATGAAGTAGTGATGAATAATAAAAATAAAATTGTTAATAAAGATAATGGATTTTTAACTATAATGTTAGAACAAGATGATGGAACATATAAAGAGACTACAAATATTGGATGGCCTGGAGATGATTATGTATTTAATAGTGAAATGAGTAGATGTGAAAATGGTGGAGAACTTTCATGGGATAATACTAATAAAATAGTAAAATTAAGTGGTGTATCTGCAGATTCTTGCTATGTTTATTTTGATACATATATAATACCTACAATAAATAATGTTGTTGCAAGTAACATTACATCAAATAGTATAACAGTAAGTGTAAGTGCTACAAATGGAGATAGTCAAATAACTAATTATTATTTTTCTAATGGTGGCGATTATATAGATAATGGTAATACTAATACATATACTTTTAATAATTTAACACCTGGTACAGAATATAACTTTAGTGTATATGTGGAAGATTCAGCGAAATATAAATCAGAAGTTTATAATTTAAGTGCAACTACAAGTAATCCAATATTACTTGCAGATTATATAAAAAATACAGTATATCAAGGCGATGGAGTAAATGGATTATATTACCATGATGGAAGCGGAAGTTATACAAATGCTGATCAAGAAGCAGGAGATAACTCATATAGATATGCGGGAGCAAATCCAAATAATTATATATGCTTTGGTTCGGATGCAGTAACATGTCCAAGCGATAACTTATATCGAATCATCGGAGTATTTGGAAATGAAGTGAAACTAATTAAATCTACTAGTTATGGCAGTTATCAGTGGCATTCTAATTATAATAATACATGGAGTACATCAACATTGAATTCAACGTTAAATGAAACATATTTAAACAGTTTAGAGGAAGCATGGAGTAACAAAATATCAACTCATAAGTGGTATGTTAAAGGATATTTTGGTACGGATATAACCCCAAAAAGGATGTATGAGGCAGAAAGTACAGGAACATCATGGAGTGGAAAAATTGGGCTGATGTATGCAAGTGATTATGGCTTTGCTGCAAGTAATAGTATGTGGGCAACAACATTATATAATTATAGTAGAGGAGATAATTGGTTATATTTGGGGAGTGGTGAATGGCTAATTACTCCTTATTCATCCTTTGACTCTTATGCGGTACTATATGTGCGGTCTTCTGGTTATGCTGGTCGGGTTGACAGCGATGATGTAAACATTACGAAGGAAGTGCGGCCGTCCTTTTATCTGACTTCATCAACTACATATGCCAGCGGATCTGGAACTAAATCTGATCCATTTAGAATCGTAGTTTAAATAGCTTTCTTTAAAGCTTTAAAGTTAAGATATACTACAAATAATATGTTAATTACTTCTGCTATAACTAGGGAATATATACCAATATGACAAAGGGATAATATTGCTAGAATTAATAATTTAATAAATACACCAAAAAGGGTTATTTTCATAGTAGTTTTAGCATAACCCATAGCTTGAAGAGAAGAAGTTAGTACACCTTCTAAGTAAAATAGAACAAATACGGGAGCAAGTATTTTAATATATTTGCTTCCTATTGTTGTTTTATATAGGGAAAATAATAGTTGATCACGGAATATAAATATGACAGAAGAAAATACAAGACCAATAACAAGAGCAAAAAGAAGTCCTTGTTTTATTCTTTTTTTTACCATTTCTTTATTATTATTTGCATAATATTTACTTATCTCCGGTAAAAGGGATGAAGATACGGCTGCAATAAAGAATGATGGCATAGTTAAAAGAGATATAGAATAAGCATTATATGCCCCATATTCTGCTAGAATATAGGTGCTTGAATAACCAGAAATAAGAAGTAAATTAGTAAGAATTATAGGTTCAAAGAAATAACCAATGTTTCCAACAATTCTACTTGATACGGAAGGAAGCGAAATATCCAAAATATCTTTAGTTATTCCTCTAGTTGGGGTTAAGTCACATCTTAAATTTATTTTTTTAGGAATAAAGAATAAGAATACTATGATTGAAGATATTTCTGATACTATAGTAAGTAAAACTAGGCCAATAACAGCATTCATTACAGATTGTTCCATAAGTTTAGGCAGAATTAAAATAATAATTATTAATCTTACTATTTGTTCAATTATGTTACTTGTTGCATGAGGTACCATATTTTGTTTGCCGGAGAAATATCCTTTTAAGACGCTTGAAATTGATACAAAAGGAAGTGTCAAAGCCATGGCCATTAGTATTGGACCAGATTTTGGTTCTTTGAGTAAGTTTGTAGCAATAAAATCATGGGTAAAAAATATTATTATAATAAGAATAAAATTAATAAAAAGTATGAGAGATGCTGCAGATGTAAGTATTCTAATACTTCTTCCTTTGTTTTCTGCCACTAATTTTGATATAGATATTGGTATAGCAAGAGTGGCAATGGTTAGAAGTAGAGAATATGTGGGGGTTGCAATAGTATATAAACTTATCCCATAAGGACCAATAATTCTAGTAAATACAATTCTTATGATGAATCCTAAGATTTTTGTTGCAAAACCACAGATAATAAGAATTAGGGTAGATTTAATAAATAAATTATTTTTCACGATATCACCTTTAAATTAATTTTATTTTGTTATATAATAAGTATATGAGTTGTAATTTTTAAACTTTAAAAAATTGAGGTGAAATACATTGGATAGAGCAATAACTTTTGAGGATTTGGAAGAAAAGCTAAAAAAAAGAGAGAATTATGCGGAGATAAAAAGAGCATATGAATATGCTTATAATGAACATAAGGGTATGAAAAGACTTACTGGGGATGATTTTATTACCCATCCTTTGGAAGTTACTAAAATACTTATGGATTTAAATGTGGATGATACAACATTAATTGCATCGCTTCTTCATGAAGTTATTAATAATGGTAATAAGACTTATGAAGACTTAAAGGAAGACTTTGGAGATGAAGTGGCAATGATTGTGAGTTCCGTATCCAAGATTAATAAATTAGAACTTCCTGATAATAATGAAAAGTCTGTTATATATTTAAGAAAGATACTTGTAGGTTTAGCAGAAGATGTTAGAGTACTTTATATTAAACTTGCTGATAGACTTCATAACATGCGCACCAACTGGGCAATAAATCCGGCGAAACAAAAAGAAAAAGCTAATGAAACAATGAGTGTCCTTGTTCCGATTGCTCATAGACTTGGTATTAATTCAATTAAAAGTGAATTAGAAAACTTAAGTTTATATTATTTAAAACCAGATGTATATAATGATATCTTAGAAAAATTAAATAATACTGTATCCGAATTAAATGATTATTTAGAAGAAATGAAAGAAAGTATTATTGAGCTTCTTACTGATGCTGGTATTACTTTTGAAATAAAGGGAAGAGTTAAGAGTGTTTATAGTATTTATAATAAGCTTAATAATGGTAAGAAATGGGATAATATTTATGATATTTTAGCTTTAAGAGTATTTGTTAATACGGAAGCTGAATGCTATCAAGTAATTGGTTTAATTCATTCAAGATTTAGACCAATGCCTAAGAGATTTAAAGACTATATTGCATCTCCTAAAGAAAATATGTATCAATCTCTTCATACAACCGTATTTGGTGTTGAAGGTAAAGTATTTGAAATACAAGTTAGGACTTATGAAATGGATGAAATTGCTGAAAAAGGGTTAGCGAGTCATTGGTCTTATAAAGAAAAAGGAACTAAGAAGATTCAAAATATTATGGAACAAAAATTAGAAATGTTTCGTAATGTAATTGAAGCTAGTAATGATGAATCTGATATTGACTTTGAAGAAGCGGTTAATACTAATATATTCTCTGATTTGATTTATACTTATACTCCAAAAGGAGATGTAATTGAGTTGCCGATTGGTTCAACTCCGATAGATTTTGCTTATAGGATTCATTCTAAGGTTGGGGATACCACTGTTGGAGCAGTTGTAAATGATAAAATAGTGCCACTATCTTATGAACTACAAAATGAAGATGTGGTAAATATTAAAACAAATCCCAATGCTACTCCTAATCAAGATTGGATAAATTTATGTAAAACAAATCAAGCTAAAAATAAAATAAAAGCTTATTTTAGTAAAAAAGATAAAGAACTTTATATCACTAAAGGAAAAGATATATTAGAAAAAGAACTTAGAAAAAGAAAATTATCATTTAGTGAAGTGTTAAATAATGAAGCAGTTGATAAGATTCTTAAAGATTTAAAATTAAAGGATTTAGATGATATTTATTTTTCTATTGGAACTTTAAGGTATACCGCCGGTTATATTATTAATTTATGTAGTAATGATTCTAAAGATGTTGATGATATTTTAATTGAGAGAAAAAGGGAAATGCCTAAAATTAATTATAAGAGTGATATATTAGTTGAAGGTACTCCAAATATTATGGTTAATATTGCTAAGTGTTGTATGCCTGTTAAAGGTGATGACATTGTTGGGTTTATCACTAAAGGACAAGGAATAAGTATTCATAAGAAGAATTGTAAAAATGTATGCTTTGATAGTGATAGATTAATTGAAGTATCATGGAATATGGATAGTACAAATTATTACTATACTAATATTTATGTAACAATTAAAGATAATAAAGATATCTTAGCAGAAGTAATAACAGAAATAGGTAAGAGAGATTCTTTAGTTAGATCATGTAAGACTACACTAAAAGATGAAAGATTAGTATATGAACTTAATATTAGAATAAAGGATAAAGATGAATTAGAACATATTAAAAATTCAATTAGAAAATTAAGTAATGTTGTAGATGTTGCGGATAACTTGTAGGTGATTTATGAGAAGAAGTATCATGGTAGACATGGATGAAGTTATAACTGAGGGAGGTTTCTTATATTTAATTAATGAATATTTAGGAACAAATTATACTAAAGAAGATGTAGAGGGCTATTACATGCAAGATTTAGTTCCTGATAAAGATGAATTTTTTAAATATTTTATATCAAAAAATATGTATGATTATGGAATTTTACTACCTAATGTTAAAGATGTTTTAGAAGAGTTACAAAAATATTATGATATTTATATTGGCACTTCTTATATAATTCCTGAATTACCTAGAGAAAGTAGTATGATACTTAAATACAAACATGAATTTTTATATGATAATTTCCCTTTTATTAAACCAGAAAATTATATATTTATTACTAATAAATCTTTACTTGATTGTGATATTAAAATAGATGATAAATTAGATAATTTAAAAAATGCGAAAATTAAGATATTATTTGATTCATATCATAATAAAGGTTTAAGTGATGATTACCTAAAAAGTGTTGGGGTTGTAAGAGTGCATAGTTGGTTAGAGATTAAAGATATTTTGGAGGGAATTGATGAAAGTAGTAGTTCAAAGAAGTAAAAAATCTAGTGTTAGTGTTGATGGTAAAATGGTGAGTGTTATAAATAAGGGGCTAGTTTTACTTGTTGGTTTTACGGAAGGTGATACTGAAGAAAAACTAGTTAATATGGCTAGAAAGATAGCAAATCTTAGAATTTTTGATGATGAGGCAGGCATTATGAATAAATCTATTCTTGATGTTGGAGGATCTATCCTTTCAATTTCGCAGTTTACTTTATATGGGGATGCCACCAAAGGGAATAGACCATCATACATTAAAGCTATGAAAGGTGATGAAGCCATAGTTTTATATGAAAAGTTTAATGCAGAGTTAAATAAATATGTTGAAACTTTACCTGGAGTTTTTGGTGCTGATATGGAAGTTTCTATAACAAACTCCGGACCTGTAACAATAATACTTGAAATGTAATTGATTTAAGATAAAAATTGTGTTATATTAATTATGTAAATTATTTGTTTGCCCTAGTAGTTAATAGGAAGTTTATAGAAAGCAAGTGGTTGATGGGAACTTGTAATGGAATATTAATGAAGATAAGCAAATTTATAAATAATTCGTGTGATTGCGTTATAAATTAAAAGAGCATAGATTCTATGAAATAAGGTGGCACCGCGGATTAATCCGTCCTTATGTTTATAGAGTTTTTTTAATGTTAGGAGGATTTATGAAATTAAGTGCGGATTATAATATTAATAATGTTGGAGGGATTGTTACATTAAATGGTTGGGTTGCTAAGGTGAGAAATCTTGGAGGAGTTATATTTATTGATCTTCGAGATAGATCAGGTATTATGCAACTTGTAATTAAACCAGAATCACCCTTTTATGATTTAGCAAACACTTTGCACAATGAATATGTAATAAGTATTAAGGGGAAGATTGTAAAAAGAGAAAGTGTTAATAAAAACATACCTACTGGAGAAATAGAAGTTGAAGTAAGTGATTTAAAGCTCTTAAATAAATCACTTGAAATACCATTTGCCTTAACAGATGATACAACAGCCCTAGAAGATACAAGACTTAAATATCGTTATTTAGATTTAAGAAGGAGTGCTTTAAATAAAAACTTAGTTTTAAGGCATAAAATAATGATGGTTACCAGAAATTATTTTGACTCGTTAGGTTTTATTGAAGTAGAAACACCAATGCTTTGTAAAAGTACACCAGAAGGGGCAAGAGATTATTTAGTACCATCAAGAATAAGTAAGGGTAAGTTTTATGCGCTACCACAATCACCACAAATATTTAAACAACTTCTTATGGTCGGAGGCATAATGCGATATTTTCAAATAACTAAATGTTTTAGAGATGAAGATTTAAGAGCAGACCGCCAACCAGAATTTACGCAAATAGATATGGAAATGAGTTTTACCAGTGAAGATGAAGTTATGGATGTAACAGAAAAATTAATTGCCAAAATATTTAAGGAAGTTAAAGGGATTGATATTAAGTTGCCACTAATAAAGATGAAGTGGGAAGAAGCTATGAACATATATGGATCAGATAAACCAGATTTAAGATTTGATTTGCCAATTAAAGATATAACTAATATATTTTCAAATACTAATATTGAGTTTATGAAAGGTGTTTTAGTAAATGCTATTGTTGTAAATGATAAAGCAAGTGACTTTTCCAGAAAAGATATTGATAAACTTACAGAGTTTGTTAAAACTTATAAAGCTAGTGGCCTAGCATATTTAAAAATGGATATGGAATTAACTGGTTCAATTGCTAAACTACTTAGTAATGAAGAAAAAACTAATTTAATTAAAGAATTAGATTTAAAAGATAATGATATAGTCTTTATAGTAAGTGGTAAGAAAAATATTGTTAAATCTTCCCTTGGTGCTTTAAGAATAAAACTAGGTCATGATTTAAATTTAATTCAAGATGGTGATTATAAATTATTATGGGTTGTTGATTTTCCATCATTTGAATGGAGTGAAGAAGAAGGAAGATTTATGGCTATGCATCATCCATTTACTGCTCCAAAAGATGAAGATATAGATAAGTTAATAAATGACAAGGAACATTGTTATTCTAAAGCTTATGATATCGTAATTAATGGTTATGAAGCAGGTGGTGGTTCAATTCGTATTCATGATGAGAGAGTTCAAGAAAAAATGTTTGAAGCATTAGAGTTGACTCAAGAACAAATTAGAGAGAAATTTGGTTTCTTTGTTGATGCTCTTAAGTATGGTACACCACCACATGGAGGCCTCGCTATTGGACTTGATAGACTTACCATGATTCTAGCGGGAACTGATAATATCAGAGATGTTATTGCATTTCCAAAAACTGCCAGTGCTAGTGATTTGATGAGTGAAGCCCCAAGTGTTGTTGATAGTGCTCAATTAAAAGAATTAGGTATAAAAGTATCAGAATAATCTGATATTTTTTTAATTGGGTATTGCATTATTTAAATATATATGATATATTTTAATTGTACTATAACAAATAGTACAAGGAGGATATATGATTGAAATCAAAAATTTAAGAAAAAGTTTTGATGGAACTGTTGATGTATTAAAAGATTTAACATCTAGTATCCCCGATAATGTTATATACGGTTTAGTAGGAGCAAATGGTTCGGGAAAATCAACATTACTTAGATGTATCAATAGTATCTATAAGGCTGATGCAGGGGAAATTTTGATTGATGGAGAGTCTTCATATGATAATGAAGAGATTAAAAAGGAGATGGTTTTTGTTCCGGATGATTTATTTTTCTATCCTGGCTATAGTTTGTATGATACAGCAAAATTTTATCAAAGTATGTATGAAAAATTTGATATTGAGTTTGTATTTGATACAGCTCGTAAGTTAAAATTAGATATTGAGAAAAGCGTTAATACACTTTCTAAAGGAATGCGCAGGCAATGTGCAATAATTTGTGCCCTAGCTACTAATGCCAAATATATTTTCTTTGATGAAACTTTCGATGGAATTGATCCAGTAGTTAGACAATATTTTAAGAAATTAATAGCTAGACAAATGACTAAACAGGATACTACAATTATTATGACATCTCATAATTTAAGAGAATTAGAAGATATTTGTGATAACTTGGGATTAATTAATGATAAGAAAATTATATTTGAAAGTGATATTGATACTCTAAAAACAGATATGTTAAAGGTGCAAATATCACTAAAAGGAGAGATGAATGAAGATACATTTAAAGATTTAGATGTTCTTTATTATAAAAAAGTAGGTCGAGTAGCAACTTTAATAGTTAAAGATGCTAAGAAGAGTAAAAAATACCTAGAAAGTTTAAAACCTATTATTTTAGATTATTTGCCACTTACTTTAGAAGAAATTTTTATTTATCAAATGGAGGTGATGGGATATGCATTTGAAGAAATGGATTAACCTTAAATATTTATATCAAAATTTTAAAAAGTCAAAATCATTATTTATCTTTATACTGTGTATTGTCCCTTTTATTAATTTGTGGATAGTTGGTACAAATATTATCAGTCGTAATTATATTATTGATTTTAATGAACTTAGTAAAGTAAGTGTAGTTATTGCATTTATTCTTCCTGTAATAGTAGCCTTTTTATTATTTGGTTTTGTCTTTAAAAGAAATACAGTAGATTTTATAATGTCTAAACCAATTACTAGAAAGCAAATATTTGCATCAAACATATTCGGAGGAATAGTATATATTTTATTAATTATTTTACTTAATTCTATAGGTTTTTTGTTAATCTCTTTTTTAACAGATTTATTTATCCCTTTTGGGGCAATACTAGATTATTTTATTTATTTCTTAGTTACTTATATATTTGTTTTTATAATATCTGTTTTAGCCATATCACTATCTGGCAATATAATGGGCTTTATTATAATAATTTTGTTACTTCTTTTGTTATATCCAAGTCTAACTTTTATTGAGTATAAGACTAGAAGTGATTATTTAGATACCTATTATTTATGTGAAAGTGAAGAGTGTATGCCTACAATAGAGTATTGTGGTGATGATAATAATTGTCTAAAAGAAATAGAGTCCGGCAAATACCATTATAGAGTTATTCAAAAATATAATAGTACTCTTACAACTCCAATTAATTATTTTAATGAAGGTTTTAATACTAAAAGTATAATTAAAACCATTATATTATCGGTAGTTTATTTAGTAATAGGATATTTTATATTTAAAAATCGTAGAATGGAAAATTCTGAAGTTAGTTTTAAAAATAAATACTTATATAAAACTATTAAAATATTATCTTATATTCCAATAACTTATTTAGCCTATATGTTTTATAGTAGTGATAAATCTTTCTTGCTTATTGCTATCATAATTTGTTTTGTATATTATTTTATGTACGATTTAATTTTGCAAAAGACACTAGGAAATATTGTTAAAACTATCGGGGAAATGTTAATAGTGAGTATAATATTTATCGGAGCACATTTTATACTTGAACATATCTATAGCTCTAAGGATCAAGTATTAAGCATTCCTGATGAAGTAACAATAAATTATACTGATCCTAAATTACAATATAATTATGATATTGTAGTTAGTGATAAAAATCTAATAAATGAATTAATTAAAGCTAATAATATAGATGAATGGAATGGAATTACAATTATTTTTGATAATAAACATTATATGACTCAAGGCATATCTAATGAATTGTTAGAAAAGTTAGATGAATATGCTGCTAAAAACAATTTGAAAGATACATTTACTACTAAAAATATTTTACATATTACCTCATCTTTAAATCCAGGATTTGTTCTTCCTGATTCCGATAATTTTAAAAATAAAATAGTGGATTATTTAAATAGCTACGAAAACTCAAATGAATCAATTGATATTTTTATCACATTGTATAAATATGAAAATCATGAGATAAAAGAACTCGCATTAAATGTCAGTGGTAATTTAGAATTATTTAATTATGTAAAGAATATTTATAATGAAGAATTTTTAGAAAATATTAATGATAGTAGTGTTTATGTATCAGATGAAGCGATAGCTCAAGATTTTGTTGATGTTTTTAATAAAAATAAAGAAGATTTTATAGAATTTTTACAAAAACATAAAAATGATGAGTTGACAAGTAATATAATTGTATTATATAGTAATTTAGATAGATATTATATTAATCGTGAAGAATTTTTAATGGAGTATGATAAGTATGTTGCAAATAATTGATTTAGGAGATAAAACTTGAATATTCAAATAGATTATCAAAGTAGAGAGCCAATATATGAACAAATAGTTTTAGAAATTGAAAAGTTAGTAGCTTTAGATATTCTAAAACCTAATGAACAAATACCGGCGATTAGAGAAATGGCATATAATTTAGGAATAAATCCTAATACTGTTAAAAAAGCTTATGATACTCTAGAACAAAAAGGGGTAATAATATCTAAATCAACTAAAGGGACTTTTATTACTGATAATGTAGATAAAGTTAAGAAGATAATGGTTGATAAAATAATTGATGATATTAAAAAAAATATAGAACAGTTAGAAAATATTGGAGTAAATAAAGAAGATATAATAAAAAAATTATAAAGCACCAGAATAATCTGATGCTTTAATTTTTTTGGAAAAGTGCACAATAAACAGTTTGAAAAGTGCACAACAAAATATTTTAAAATTAGCATTAGTAAATAAAATTGCTGTGAATAATTATTTATGGTATACTTTTTATAGAGGTGTTAAGTATGCAATATATTTTAATGAATAAGAATATTGAAGTATTAGAATTTACCTATGATGAAGAGTTGCATACTATAACTAGGATTAATAATATTATTAATTTTGATTATGCACCAGTAGGTATAATGGATTTTAATAAAGTTATAAATAGAAAAGATTTATCTTCATGGTGGAAAAGTAGAGCAATTCCTGAATCTCGAAGCAAAATAAGAGAAATATTAGAAGAAATGCATATAGATTCATCAATAGAATTACTAGAAAAATGTATGGGACTTAGTTTAAGTGATCAGTATTGGATTAAAAATAAAGATAGTAAAGTACTATGGAGTGATATAAATTTCTTTGAAAATGATTTTAGTAGTGATATGGGTAAATTATTACTTCGAGAAATTAATTATTCTACGGATTTAGATTTATTCAGTCCAGATAATTCTAGTGATGGTAATTTAAAGAAAAAATGGATTATTTTAAATGGTGAAAGATGTTTAATTAAAGGTGGAGGAGTATTTAATCAAGAACCATTTAATGAAGTTATTGCAACTGCTCTTTATAAAAGAATATTAAATAGTGATGAATATGTACCATATACATTGATTAAAGAAAATGGTATATATTATTCGTGTTGCCCTAATATGATTAATTCAAGTGAAGAATTAATACCAGCATATTACATAGATAGGATGGATAAATTAAGAGGTAGTGACTCTTTATATAAACATTATATTGATATATTAAATAAACTTAATATACCAAAATCTCAAGAATTAGTAGATAAAATGCTAATATGTGATTATATTTTAGCAAACTTTGATAGACATTATCGCAATTTTGGAGTTATTCGTAATGTTGATACTCTAAAGTATATAAAAGTAGCACCTATTTTTGATAGTGGAAGCTCATTGTGGGCTAATAAACCAAATAATAGGATTGGTGAGGATTATAAGGCTAAACCTTTTAATAGTGATGCCTATAAACAAATTAGTGGTATTAAGAATTTAGAATGGCTTAATTTAGATAAATTAGTTGGATTTGATGAAGAAGTTAGAAATATTTTAAGACTTAATTCTGATATAGATAATGAAAGAATCGATAAAATAATTATAGAAATAAATAATAGAATAGAAAAAGTAAAAGAATTGAAAGAAAAATTAAATTGTTGAAATTTAATTGGCATTTCGTAAAAAGTATGATATGTTGTTTGTAGAAATTGGAGCAGTTAATCTAGGGGTTATTTAATCTTTAGAAGTTCCAATTTTTAAGTTTATAAGACAAAATAAATAAATTAAGCATTTTCTTTTAGTCGTTTGTGTGATAAAATAAAATGGTAAGAAAAAGGAAGTGAATATATAAGTACAAAAATATGTACTAATAATATTTGACTAGAATAAAATAATGTTGTAGTATATTAATACAGGAGCAGAAATGCTTTAGATTGTATTTTGTCGTAAGACAATATACTATGACAGGAGCAGAAATGCATTTGATAAGACTAGTCAATTGACTAGTCTTTTATTTTAAAATAAAATGGTAAGAAAAAGGAAGTGAATATATGATTACAAAACCAAAAGGAACTTATGATTTAATGGGATTAGATGCTAAGATAAGTAATTATATTAATCATGAAATTGAATCATTTATGATTAATTATAATTATGAATATATTAGAACACCAGTATTTGAGGCAACAGAACTATTTCATAGAACTGTTGGAGATGGAACTGATATAGTTAAAAAAGAAACATATGACTTTACTGACCGGGGAGATAGAAGTATTACTTTAAGACCAGAAGGTACTGCAGGAGTAGTTCGTTCAGTTATTGAAAATAAGTTATATGGCAATAAAAATGATCCAATTAAGTTATATTATAATGAAACAATGTATCGTTATGAAAGGCCGCAATCAGGTAGATTTAGAGAATTTACACAATTTGGTGTTGAAGTTTTTAATAGTAATGATCCATTAATTGATGCCGAAGTTATATCTTTAGGATTTAATTTAATAAGTAGTTTAGGTTTAGATGATGTTGTAGTTAAACTAAACACTTTAGGAGATACAGAATCAAGAAAGAGATATAGTGAAGCCTTAGTAGATTATTTTAAACCACATATTAATGAGTTATGTGAAGATTGTCAAAATAGAATAAATACTAATCCTTTAAGAATACTTGATTGTAAAGTAGATAAAGATTCAGATATTTTAAAGAATGCTCCGAAGATTAGTGATTATTTATCTGATGAATCAAAAATGCGATTTAATAAACTTAAAACTTATTTAGATAATTTAGAGATAGATTATGAAGTTGATGAGAGTATTGTTCGTGGGCTTGATTACTATGATGAATGTGTTTGGGAATATAAGCTTAATGATGACATTGCTCTTGGTGGTGGTGGTCGTTATAATACTCTAGTAGAAAATCTAGGAGGACCAACTCTACCAGGGATAGGTTTTGCTCTAGGAATAGAGAGAATAATATTGAAGCTAAAAGAAAAAATAGGAGATAAAAAGGTTGATGCAAATATTGATGTATATATAATGAGTGTTTCTGAAGAAGAAAAAATATATGCAATTAAAATCGCTCAAGATTTAAGGCTTAATAATGTTATAACAGAAATTAATGGGGCCAGTTTAAGTTTGAAATCACAATTTAAGATTGCTGATAATCTTGGAGCTAAATACTTAATTATTTTAAATAATGAAGATTTAAATAAGGGATTAGTTACGGTTAAAGATAATATTACAAAAGAAGAAGAAAAAGTTGATGAAGCAGTGATAGTAGATTATATTTTAGGAGTGATATGATGGATACAAATAAAAATAGTTTATTAATGCATTGGTTTTATTATTACGGTCAAATACCTAAAAGTTTAAAAATATTTGGTGAATTTGATCGTATTAAAAATGTTCGTTTTAATGATTTATATGAGTATGCAGTTGCATCATTTGCTGATAATCTTGCTGATCAATTATTGATAAATGCAATTTTGCATGAAGATGTTGATGAATTTTTAAATAATTTTCATGATAAGTTTTTAGAATTTAAAAAAGAACATCCAGAAGCTTTTGAATTAATGGAAGAAGTATTTTTAGAAAAAATGAAAAGTACTTATTTAAATCAAAATGCTGCTGGTCCAACTGATTTAGTAATGTTTAGTAATAGAAAGGGTAGATAATATGGAAATAAAATATATATTTGATAATGCCAAAGATTTAGAGAATAAAGAGGTTATTCTAAATGGTTGGATTAGAAATCACCGACCTCAAAAAGAGTTTGGTTTTATTGATTTTTCTGATGGAACTTGTTTTAAACATTTACAAATTGTTTATGATAATACTTTAAGTAATTTTTTAGATGTTTCTAAATTACTTGTTGGTTCATCTATAAGTGTAGAAGGTACTTTAGTTAAATCAAGTGGTAACCAAGAATATGAAGTAAAAGCTAAGAATATTGTGATACTTGATAGTTGCCCTAGTGATTTTCCTATTCAAGCTAAAAGACATACTAAAGAGTTTTTAAGAGAAAATGCTTATCTTAGAGCTAGAACTAATATGTTTCAAGCAGTATTTAGAGTGCGTTCCCTAGCTGCGCAGGGCATTCATAAGTATTTTGGAGATAATGGTTATATTTATTTTAATGCTCCAATAATTACGGCGAGTGATTGTGAAGGGGCTGGAGAAATGTTTCAAGTTACAACTCTTGATTTAGATAAGATAGCTAAAAGTGGTAAAGTAGATTATGATAAAGATTTCTTTGGTAAACTTACTGGTCTTACTGTATCAGGACAGTTAGAAGCAGAAACCTATGCTTTAGCTTTTTCTAAAGTTTATACTTTTGGACCAACTTTTAGAGCGGAAAATTCTAATACTAAAACCCATATGGCAGAATTTTGGATGATTGAACCAGAAATAGCTTTTTGTGATTTATTTGGCTTAATGGATATTGAAGAAGAAATGCTTAAATATGTAATTAAATATGTCTTAGATAATGCCAAAGATGAAATAGAATTTTTAGATAAATTTGTTGAAAATGGTTTAAAAGCAAAATTAGAAAAAGTAGTGGATTCTCATTTTACTAGAGTAACTCATGAAGAAGTAATAAAAATATTAAAAGAATCAAAAGAAAAATTTGAATTTACTCCAGAATATGGTGAAGATATTGCTAAAGAACATGAAAAATATATCACTGAATATTTCGGAGGTCCAGTATTTATTTATAACTGGCCAAAAGATATTAAAGCATTTTATATGAAACAAAATGATGATGGTAAAACTGTTGGAGCGGTAGACTTAGAACTACCTGGTGTTGGTGAGTTAATGGGTGGTTCACAAAGAGAAGAAAATTATGATAAACTAGTGAGTAGAATGAAAGAACTTGGAATGAATGTAGATGATATGTATTGGTATGTAAATTTAAGAAAATATGGTAGCTCTATTCATTCTGGTTTTGGTTTAGGTTTTGAAAGACTCATCATGTATTTAACTGGTATGGAAAACATTAGAGATGTTATTCCATATTATAGAACACCTGGAAATTGTGAGTTTTAAAAATGGAAGATGTAAAAAACAATTTAGGAGATTATTTATTTTTAAATGGTGATGGTGGCTTGTACAAAGAAAGAGATAAGTTATATGATACAAGATTACCTAGAGTTTATGGTGATGCAGGAAAGTTAATTTATGTTGACTTTCCTAATCCCATATTACTTGATCAAAATTATGAAATAATCACCATTAATGGAGTGATAGTTCATAATATCAATGGTAAAATGTTTGTGGTTAAGAAAAATGATCGCGACGGATTCTATTTAATGGATAACTTGGGTAATATAAGTACTAAACACTATGATAACTTAGTAGTATGTACTAATGCTTTAGCAATACTTAGTAATAATTATTATAAAAATAGTAAAATAGATCATGTATATACTATAGTTACAGAAGATGGTATTTTGTGGGAAAGTAAAACTTTACCTGATCAATTATTTAGTGAAAGTGGTTATTATATCTTAAGAGACAAAATAAATACATCTAAATTTAAAGGTTTAACTTTAGATGTATTATATGATAATCATAATAATCCTATAAAAGCATCAATAAATGATGACTTACTTGATTATTATGAATCTATTAAGAGTGAAGTTATTCCAAAAGAAAGAAAAATTGATTCAAGATTTGTAATTGAAGAATTTACAAAAAGAGAGTTGATTAATTTAGGTTTTGGTACACATAATGATTCTTTAGTTGATATGATAATTGATGCAAATAGCAAAAATACTTTATTGGTAGTATCTTTAAATACTGGTAGAGTATTAACTTTTAAAGGTCCTGAGATGGAAGAGTTAGAAAAAGCAAATAAAGAACATTTAAGATTATTAAGGAGATATAAATGAATAAAATTATAGTAATACTTGGTATGTGCGGTTCTGGTAAATCAGTATTTTGTGATTATTTAGAAAAAAAGCATGATTTTAAGAGGATATATTTTGGAGAAGTTACTTTTGATAAGTTAAAAGAGAGTGGTTTAGAAGTGAGTCCCGATAATGAGCGAATGATGCGCGAAAAATTACGGCGTGATGGTGGCATGGGTGTTTATGCAACCCTAAATATTCCTAAAATAAAGGATGCAATAAATACAAGTGATGTATTAGTTGAAAGTCTTTATTCTTGGGATGAACTTAAAATTTTACAAGAAAACTTTAGTAATATTACAACTATTGCCATAGTTGTAGATAAAAATATTCGTTATGAAAGACTAGAGGTAAGAGAATATAGACCACTAACAAAAGAAGAAACAGCTAAAAGAGATTTAACCGAAACTGAAAATATAAAGAAATGTGAACCAATTGCTAATGCTGATTATTACATAATGAATAATGGAACAATCGAAGAATTTTATGAAAGGTGTGATGAAGTACTAAATGAAATTTACAAGTGAAATGGTTGATGATTTAGCAAATAAATTACTTATTGGTTTAAGTGAAGAAGAAAACGATTTAGTATTAAGAGAATTTGAGTTAATTGATGAGGCAATGCAAGTTATTGCTAATATGAAGAATATTGATGATATCGAACCTATGACTCATGCTCTAGATGATACGGAAATAATGCTTAGAGAAGATATTCCAGAAGAATCTGTACCAATTGAAGATTTGCTTGCTAATTGTGATAACTATGAAGACAGAGAAATAGTAGTACCAAGGGTGGTGCAAAATGACTGAACTAGGAATTGTTAAATTACATGAAAAATTAATAAATAAAGAAATAACTAGTGAGGAATTAGTTAAAGAAAGTTTAGATAAATCTCACAAATTAAATGAAACTTGTAATGCTTTTGTAACAATTATTGATGATGCAAAAGAAGTTGAAGTAACTGATAATCTACTTTCAGGTATTCCATATGGCATTAAAGATAATTATTCAACTAAAGGAATACTTTCAACTGGATCAAGTAATACCTTAAAAGATTATGTGCCATTTTTTGATGCAACAGCAGTTGCTAATTTAAGAGCGTGTGGAGCAGTTGCAGTTAATAAAACGGCAATGGATGAATTTGGTATGGGAGGAACTGGTACAACAGCTCATACGGGTATTATTCATAATCCTTGGGATTTATCAAGAAGCTGTTCAGGATCATCAAGTGGTTCTGCGGCGGCTGTTGCGGCGGGAGTTTATCCTTATGCTTTAGGTAGTGATACCGGGGACTCAATTAGAAAGCCAGCAGCTTTTTGTGGTATAGTTGGATATAAACCAACCTATGGTATGATTTCTCGTTATGGTTTATTTCCTTTTGCATCAAGTTTGGACACTTGTGGTGTCTTAACACGTAGTGTTCAAGATGCGGCGATTGTTGTTGATGCAATGAAAGGGCAAGATGATAAGGATGCAACAAGTTGGGACTCAAGTAATATTCATTTATATGAATCTCTAAATGGTAAAGTTGAAGGTAAAAAAGTATTTTATATTAAAGAAATAGTAGATATAGAGAATTATCCAAATGCATCTGATACATTAAAAATGCATTTAGAAAATTTTCATAAATCATTAGATATTCTTGCATCTTTAGGAGTAGAGGTAGATGAAGTATCAATTGACAAAGAATTACTTAGAGTAATACCTAGTGTATATGTATGCCTTTCATGTGCTGAGGCAACAAGTAACCTATCTAATATGACTGGTATTATCTTTGGTCCTCGTGGTAATGGCTCAAATGTATTTGATATGATGAAAGATCACAGAACTAAAGGTTTTTCACCTCTTATAAAACGCAGATTTGTCATAGGTTCATATATCTTACAAAAAGAAAATCAAGAAAGATATTTTGTGGGGGCTCAAAAAGCTAGAAGATTAATAGTTGATAAAATAAAAAGTTTATTTGATACATATGATGCTCTAATTTTACCAGTTTCAACAGGTCCGGCACCACTTTTAGAAAATGAAAGTGATAATTTGAATAATTCAGATACAACACTTTTAGAAGAACACTTACAAATTGGTAATTTCGGAGGTTTCCCATCAATTACTATACCTAATGGACTAATTAATAACCTACCTGTAGGTATTAATATAACTGGTAATGTATATGATGATGCAAATGTTTTAAATATTGCATATGCATTAGAATCACAAATGAATTATAAAGATATGGTGGTCAAAGATGAATAAACAAAAGATAGTAATAGGTTTAGAAATGCATTGTGAAATGACTAGTAATTCTAAAGTATTTTCTAGTGCTCGTAACTCTTATAATGAACTTGCTAATGATAATGTGGCACCACTAGATATGGCTTTTCCAGGAACTTTACCAACGCTTAATAAAGAATGTGTTAGAAAAGCAATTTTAATGAGTTTAGCACTAAATTGCCAAGTTCCAGAATATTTCTATTTTGATCGTAAAAACTATTATTATCCAGATCTTCCTAAAGGTTATCAAATAAGTCAAATGCATGATCCAATAGGTACAAATGGTAAGGTAATAATAGATTGTAATGGTAAAGAAAAGACAGTATTCATTCATGATATTCATCTAGAAGAAGATTCAGCTTCACTCGATCACTATTCTGATGCAACATTAATAGATTATAACCGTTCTGGTGTGCCTTTACTTGAACTTGTTACAGAACCATGCTTAAATTCAGCTGATGAAGCAATAGCGTTCTTGGAAGAAATGAGGAGAATTTATAGGTATTTAGATGTTTCTGAGGCCGATACTAAAAAAGGTCAAATTAGATGTGATGTCAATGTATCTATAATGGATGAAGATAGTACAACACTAGGAACTAAAGTAGAAATAAAAAATGTTAATTCATTTGCCAATGTTCGTGAAGCGATAAACTATGAAGTAAATAGACAATTAAAACTAAAAGAAGCTGGAAGATACGAAGAAGTAGAACAAGAAACTAGAAGATTTGATGAAGAGAGTGGTACTACTATTAGAATGCGTGGTAAAGTAGATGCCATTGATTATAAATACTTTGTTGAACCAAATCTTCCTAAATATAAAATAACTAAAGAGTATCTTGAATCTATAAAGAAAAATATTCCATTACTTCCTCGGGATAGAAAACTCTATTATATAAATAAATATAATTTAACAGAACATGAAGCAACTCTTATTATCAAAGATAAAGATTATGCTGATTACTTTGAAGAGTGCATTAATATAGGAATAGATGTAAAAAGTGCCTATAACTGGTTAGTAGGTAATATTACTTCTTACTTAAATAAAGAAGATATAACTTTAAAAGATTTCTTTATACAACCGACATATCTAAAAGAAATAATAGATGCAATAAATAATAATACAATATCAAGTAAACAAGCTAAAGAAATATTTAATGAATGTTTAAATACTTTAAAAGAACCAAAAGAATTTATTAGTAATAATACTCAAGTATCTAATAAAGATGAACTTGAAAATATAATTGATAATATACTTACAAATAATCAAAAACAAATAGAAGATTATAAAAATGGTAAAACGAATCTATTTGATTATTTTGTAGGCCAAGTAATGAAGGAAACTAAAGGTAAAGCTAATCCAGTTATTACTAAAGAAATATTAAAAGACAAGTTAGACTGAGTCTGTAAAAAAAATTGTGTAAATAGAAATCTCTCTATGATAAAATAAGAAAAGGAGAGATTTTTAAATGAAAGAAAAAAATAATAATTCAGGAAAAGAAATATTACAATTATTGCAAGAAAATTA